>CALVEX010000210.1 GCA_944326655.1 Candidatus Gastranaerophilales bacterium
TTAAGAGTTTTGAAAACTCCTGAGCCGACTGTGCCTAACCCTATAAGTCCGATTTTAATTTTTTTATTCATATTCTGATAATAACATAAAAAAATATAATTATCCCTCGGCGTACAGAACGTTTATGCGATTCTTCGCCTGCCTGTCATTCTGAGGGCATAGCCCGAAGAATCTTATATTGTAGGCTCAGAATGACAAATTTACCTCTTTTTATACTGAAAAATATTAATTTTTCCGAAAAGAAGAACATATTCGGTATTTATGCTTTCGCGTATTGAGAAAAGAGTTTTGCCAAATATTTTAAATCTTGATTTTTCGGCTCTGTAAAGCCCGTCGGGAACATTAATATTTTTTTCTTTTATAAAGTCAAGCACCTGACGGCGTGCAAGGATGTAATGTTCGTCCTTAAGTTTGCTGCCGCCTTTTTTTACAATGGATTTTTCATTAACAAAATAATAGTAATAAGTTTTTGGAACAGTCACAAGCTTATCGGAATAATAAAGCGCTCTGGCGGTAAAATCTCTGTCTTCATAATACATTCCCGGAATAAATTTAAGATTAATGCTTTTTAAAAATTCAGTTTTGTAAATTTTGTTCCAAACGCAGCCTTCTCTATAGGTTTTACAGGCCAGGTATTTATCTTCCGGAGTTTCAAAGACTTTTTCTTCTGTTATATTAAGTCTGATTTTTTGTTTGTTTGGATGTTGTCTTATAAAATCCGCTGCTGCAATATCGCAGTCATATTTTTTTGCGGAATTATAAAGCTTTTCGAAAAAATCAAAATCAACCCAGTCGTCAGAATCGACAAATCCTATATATTCACCCTGTGCATTTTCCATCCCTGTGTTTCTTGCACAGGATAACCCCTGATTTTTAGTTGTGATAATTTGCAGCCTCGGGTGAGGGACGATTTTTGAGAATTTTTCAAGAATTTCCAAAGAATTGTCGGTTGACCCGTCGTTAACACAAATGATTTCAATATCTTCAAGCGTCTGGTTAAGCAGAGTATTCAGACACCGCTCAAGATATCTTGCCGTATTATAAACAGGAACTACCACACTGACTTTTGTCATAACGCAGATAATAATAGCATAAATTCAGAAATTAGAGAATAATTTTTAATTTTTAAAGCTTGAACAGATTTTTCAATTTAAGAATAATTTCTGCGATAAATTTAGCGAGTGAAAATTTTTCTTCGGGCATCTGGGGTTCTTTGTCAAATCCGAACATATCAACTTCCGGTTTTGAGTTAAAGATACTTTCATCCAAGTATTTCTTTTCCTGTTTTTCTTCCCTGCCGCCTTGTTGCATATAACCGAGGTTACCGCCGCCGCCGTCATTTTGCATGGATGCTGCTGCTTTGATAACCGGTTTTGTGCTCAAAACATTTACATCGAATGACATTTCTTTTACCATTGCTTACTACTGTCTAAATATTGCCCGAACCTATACATGTCGGGCTGTCATTCCGAACTTCGGATTGATTCCGTGTTTCGGAATCTCTTTTGTTCGGTTTTTCAGATTGTCGTAATCCTTTCATATTTTTTCCCTTACATATATATAAAGTATTTTTCTTAAAGAAATGTTACAATTTTTAGGGATTTGTAACAAAAAATTTACAATCCGTTATTCAACGAATATTAAAACACTCTGGCATTTAAAACCTATTTCAAACAAGTCGCGTTTTCTTATTGCTGTTCTTATATCAGGTTTAGCAGTGCAAGGGGTTAAGATAAATTCTGTGATATTATTTTTGGGGTCGTAGTTAATTTTTATATATTTTAAAGTATTTAAATCGTCTTTACATAATCCGTCGGACAGTTTCAAGATACCGCCCAAACGTTTTACGGTTTTTCTGTCTTTTTTATCAAGCGAACCGTAAATTTCATGGGATTCTTTATCCGGCAGGCCGCCTCTGTGGTATCTCGCGATGCAGCCGATAATTTTTGTTTCTCTTTCGTCAAAACCATACAAGCCTTCTTTTATAATCATATGCATTGAATGTTTGTTATGGCTTTTGGCTTCTATAAAATAACCTATATCATGGAGCAGTGCCGCGGCTTGAAGGTATTCGCGTTCAATTTGAGGCATTTCATGTATTTTGGCATTAGTCTCATCAAATATAATAAGTGCCAGCCGTTTTACCTCATTAGAATGAGCCGTGTCCTTTGAATATTTCAAAAGCATTTCTTCTGCTGTCGGTTTCATAATTAATATTAAATTTAGCAAAAAAATGGATTGTCTGCAATGTTTCTGTTATTATAAAAAAGGTTATGGAAAATAGTGATATGACAAATATAAATTTTGATTTACCTTCGGATGTTTTGGATGAAATTCAGCATAATATTCAAAGTATTATAGAGAGTTTTGATATTCCGGATGACAATAAATTCGAGGTTATAAGAAAGATAAATTTCATGTACACCCAGACAAAGCAGCTTTCTATAACGGATGCACTTACAAATCTCTATAACAGAAGATATTTTGAAACATCTTTTAAACGGGAATATGCAAGGGCAAAGCGTTATAATTCCGATTTATCTATTGTTGTTGTGGATATTGACTGGTTCAAAAAGATTAATGACACCTACGGACATACCTGCGGGGATTATGTATTAAGGGAATTGAGCTGGATTATGGCAGAAAATTTTCGCCAGACAGATATTATTTTCAGATACGGCGGGGAAGAATTTGTTGTTTTGCTTACAGAAACCCCTTGCGAAAAGGCAATAGTTCCGGTCAGCAGGCTCAGGGCAAAGGTGGAGGAAAATAATTTTAGGTTTAAAGGAATAAGTCTCAATATAACAATTAGTGCCGGAATTTCGTCGAACAAGAATACATCTGATGCTGATGAAATGTTTGAAAATGCGGATAAAGCGCTTTATCAGGCAAAAAATGACGGCCGTAACTGTATTAGGACAGTCGGGTAATAGATATTTTTATTAAAACTATATAGGATGGTGAATATGATAAAAAAAGTATGTAATTTGTTGTTTGTATTTATAATGCTGTTGGGCGGGGTTGTGTATGCCGAGGAATATGAATCTGTTCATGCCGAGCATATTCTTGTGAAAACGGCTGCTGAGGCTCAGCAGATTAAAAAGGCTATTGATGAAGGCGGAGATTTTGAATATTACGCAAGGGTGTATTCAATTTGTCCGTCCGGTCAGAACGGCGGAGACTTGGGGTATTTCGGGAGAGGGCAAATGGTTCCGGAGTTTGAAAAAGCAGCATTTGCAACTCCTGTAGGGGAAGTTTCAAAACCAATTTATTCACAGTTTGGATGGCATTTGATTAAAGTGCTGGACAAAAAATAGAGTTTGAATAGGAAGATTGGAAGATAAGAAGATAGGAAGTTATGCTATTATCAAAAAATACTTCAAATGAAAATAGCTTATCCTCGGTACTTATATCGAAGTTTACACTAAATATGGTAAAAGTCGTCACCCTGAACTTGTTTCAGGGTCTAAATAATATAGAGATTCCAAAACACGGAGGTCAATCCGACGTTCGGAATGACTGTATGTATCTGTTTTAAATACTTACTCTCTTATCTTCTTAGCCGCCTATTTTCTAAATTATTTTTGTTCTTGTGCAGGTGTTTGATTTTGCGGCTGTGCAGCAGGAACCGGAGCATTTTTGGCCTGTTTTGCTAAATCTTTTCTTAATTTTTTTGTAATAACAACTTCTCCCTGCGGTTTGCTGTAATCTTCAACATTTAATGTGTACATTCTTTCCCAGCAGCCCGGAATATTTGAGTTTGTATCGCAAATACAGTTTCTCCAGGTTACACCTGTTTTTTTATCAAGCAGTATTGTCATCATGTTGCTGCCTGTGATAACTTTGTATCTGTCGTTTGCATTTTGCGTTGTAAATTGTATCCACATTGAAGCAATGATAACAATTGCAAGTGCTATTAAAATATTTTCTTTCATATAAATTCCCTTTCTCTTCTTTAATTTACCTGATAATTATACACTTAATAACGAGGATTAGCAAGTTTATTATTGCCCGTTGGTATAATGAAATTTTGATTATAAACTTTTAAACTTATATATGAGAAAGGAAAATGTATATGGTATTACTTATAAGATGGATATTTTTCACACTTGCGGTTCTGTTTACGGCTTGGCTTGTTCCGGGTATTTTTGTCGAAAATTTTCAAACGGCAATGCTTGTAACTGTTATTATGGCACTTATCAATATTTTTGTAAGACCTTTAATTGTATTTATCACATTGCCGATTAATATTCTTACCCTTGGAATATTTGGTCTTGTTGTAAACGCGCTTTTATTTATGCTTGCGGGTTACATTGCCCCGGGATTCTATGTCGACGGATTTTTGGCGGCATTTCTCGGGTCGCTGGTACTTTCATTCCTCGGTCTCATTATAAATATGATAACACTAAATGACGGTAAAGATTAGAAAAAAGCTCCTTTCACAAGGGCATTGTTAACATTTCATTGGTTGAAATTTAAAAATTATTGTCCTCCCCTTGAGGGAGGACCGAAATCTTTGATTTCGAGGAGGGGTTCTCAATGAAAAGTTAACAAATTCTTTCCCAAGGGGCTTTTTTCATGTTATTATTTATGTATGAAAGCTCTTGTTTATAAAGATACGGGTAAAATTGAAATTGTTGAAAGACCCGTGCCTGTAATTCAGTCTGAAAACGATGCAATTGTAAAAGTTGAAGTTTCGTCAATCTGTACGAGTGATTTGCATATTGTAAGGGGCTTTGTTCCGCGGGCAAATAAAAATATTATTTTAGGGCATGAATTTGCAGGTACTGTTGTAAGTGTGGGCTCAGATGTAAAGACTTTAACCCCGGGCGACAGAGTTAGTGCAAACTGTGAAACTTTTTGCGGGGAATGCTGGTTTTGTAAACGGGGTTTTGTAAATAACTGCGAAAAAGGCGGATGGGAACTCGGATGCCGGATTGACGGATGTCATGCCGAATATGTAAGAGTGCCTTATGCTGATACCGGACTTACAAAAATGCCGGATAATGTCAGTTTTGAAAATGCTCTGTTTGTCGGAGATATTTTGTCAAGCGGATGGTGGGGAGC
The DNA here is from genome assembly GCA_944326655.1 of Candidatus Gastranaerophilales bacterium. Classification (GTDB taxonomy): domain Bacteria; phylum Cyanobacteriota; class Vampirovibrionia; order Gastranaerophilales; family Gastranaerophilaceae; genus Stercorousia. The sequence continues at coordinate 5,068 of CALVEX010000210.1, forward strand.
TGAACTTTGTGAAATAAAATCAGGAGATTTATTGGCTGTTATCGGTGCAGGGCCTGTTGGGCTTTGTTCTATGCTCAGCGCAAAACTTCAGGGTGCCTCTAAAGTTGTTGCTATAGATATTGACAGCTCAAGACTTGAGATTGCAAAACGGGAAAATCTTGCCGATTATTTTATTAATCCCGCCAAAGAAGATGCATGTAAAATTATAAAAGATTTAACCTATGGCCGCGGCGCAGATGCCGTTATAGAAGCGGCAGGCGGGAACAATACGTTTGAACTTGCTTATAAAATTGCACGCCCGAATGCAATTGTTTCGGTTGTTGCTATGTATGAAAAAAATCAAATTCTTCCCTTGCCTGAAATGTACGGAAAAAATCTGATTTTTAAAACCGGAGGGGTTGACGCTTCAAAATGCGGCGAGCTTGTAAAACTTATATCCGAAAATAAAATAAATACGGATTTTTTAATTACGCACAGGTACAAACTTGAGGATATTGTTGAAGCTTACAAGTTTTTTGAAGATAAATCTTCAGGCTGCTTAAAAATAGCTATAGAATAAAAACATTTTTTCATTTTTATTTGACCGTGTGCGGGAATGTAACGAAATGTAAAAATGAATTTTAAAACG
>CALVEX010000211.1 GCA_944326655.1 Candidatus Gastranaerophilales bacterium
GTTCGTATCGGTGAATTGTTCTCTCCCTCCCTGATTAGGGAGGGGGTTAGGGGTGGGTATTGTTTGAAACCCATCCTAACCTTCCCTATTAAGGGAAGGAATTTATTTTCCTCCCTCTCCTTTGTAAACACTTGTTCAAATATTTTAAAATTTAATAAATATTGTGGCAGAGGGGGAAAAAGAGGGATGGGGTGAGGTTTAGATTGTATTAGTCGATAAGACGCTAAGGCGCTAGGACGATAAGTTCGTTTCTGCAGCGTACCGCTGCAAAAGTTAAACTTATCTTTACGTGAGGGAGAAAGATGTTCCATGTCCCCTCCCTTGAGGGGAGGGGAATATAAGGGGAGGGTGATGTTTTGCGATTGCGACGGTTGTTTCACACGCTGGCAATGACATATTTCTTTACGCGGGCTCTGCCCACCGATAACAGCTTGCCCTCCTGACCTCTTGACCTTTTGACCTCCATTAATAAGAGCCTGAAACAAATTCAGGATGACAGAAAATTTAAATTTATCTGAAAACTCAGTATCTGTCAGGGTTTCGGGGGGGGGGCGGTTCTGTGCTTCTTATTATAAAACATATTTACCTCCAAAAATTAGCTTTTTTATAATATATCATAAATTTATACATTTAGAAATCGTGTAACAAAAAGTTACATGATTTTGCAGGCATGAGGGTGTTTGTTGTAAAATATCATTATTATTTTATAGAAAGAGGTATTAAAAATGAATACGGCAGTTTTAGTGGGCAGAGTCGGACGCGACGCTGAAATAAGATATTTTGAATCAGGTAAGGTTAAAGCTAATTTTTCAATTGCTGTTAACCGTTGGGATCCTAAGACAAAGTCAGAAGTCGCTGACTGGTTTAATATAGATGTGTGGGATAAACTTGCTGAATTTGCAGGTGAATATATAAAAAAAGGCGTTCAGGTCGTTGTTGACGGTAGAATTGGCCAAAACAAATGGACTGACAAGGTAACCGGCAATGATAGGGAAAATTTCTTAATAATTGCCAACAGTATAAGATTATTAGGTTCTAAAAGAGACGTTCAGGAAATATGATAATAAATTCTAATATTGTCGGTATAATTGCAGACGACTTGACCGGTGCAAATGATACAGCTTTACAATTTCATTTGAAAGGTGCTAATACTCAAATTCTGCTTTCTGATGAGATTGAGCCGTTAAACATTAAAGGTACACAAACCTGGGCTATTTCGACAGAATCACGAAATGTAGAACCACAGGCGGCTTACGAAAAAATAGTGCATGCTGCCAAAATGCTTCAGGAAAAGATTAATCCTGACTATGTTTATAAAAAAATAGATTCTACTGTCAGAGGAAATATTGCGGTTGAAGTTTTAGGACTTATGGATGCTCTTGACTATGATGCTGCAATAGTTGTTCCGGCTTTTCCTGCGGAAATCAGAACGACAGTCGGAGGGTATCATCTTTTGCGCGGAGTTCCGATTGAAAGAACAGAAATGGCAAGAGACCCGCATTCTCCTATATTTGAATCCCACCTCCCGACATTGTTAAAATCGCAGATTTTACCTGAATATCAGGATTTGGTCAGCCTTATTGAGCTTAAAACCGTGATGAAAGGTGCGGGGCCGATTTTACAAAAGATAAACGAACTTGTGAGCGGCGGCAAAAAATTAATTGTTGCGGATGCTGTTTCTACGGTAGATATTGAGCAAATTGCGCTTGCAATCAAAAAATGCGAAAATAAAATTCTGCCCGCTGGTACGTCAGCTTTTGCACAGGCTTTGAGCGAGTTTTGGCTGGATGATTTAGAAAACCGCCACATTATAAAAACATTCCCTCGCCTGCCAAAATTTATTGTATCGGGAAGTGCCACCCAGATTACTGCAAACCAGATTGATAAACTTGAAAAAAGTGATGAATTTGATGATGTACTTTCAATCAGCCTTGATTTAAAGACTGTACTGAACGGGGTTACAGATGATTTGGTTAACAGAATAGTTTCAAATCTGCGTGTTGATAATACTGTAGTTGTTCATACTTCAAATTTAATTAAGGAATTTGACGGATTTTCGGAAGATTCATTGAATGCAGAATTAACAAAAGCAAATTTGGCTGCAGTGATTACGGATTTTCTTGCTGACTTAACCAAACGTGTTACACGGGCGAAAGAAACAATTCTTATAACTCTTGGCGGTGAAACATCTTACAAATGCTGTAGTGCAATTGACGCGTGTCAGCTTCAGCTTGTTGATGAGGTCGCTCCTGCAATTGCCTTATGCCTGGATCATAATGCACAGTGGATTGTGACAAAATCCGGAAATCTAGGCACTGCTAACACTTTAATTGATATACTAAGATATTTTGACACTCATGGCGGTTTGCAAAATGCATAAAATTGCAGTTACAACCGGAGATCCCAACGGTATCGGGGCTGAAATTACCATTAAGGCTTTAAACCAACTGGATTTGCCGGAAGATAAAATAATTTTGATCTCTAATAAAAAAATACTTGATTTTTACGGGAAATTAAGGCGTAATTATGAGATTGCTGAAATACCTTATCCGGCAGAGATATTACCAGGTAAAATTACAAAAGAAGCCGGAGAGTTTTCTTTTCAATCCGTAAAAAAAGCCTGTGAGATTAAGCCAAAAGCTATTGTAACCGCACCTGTTGCTAAAAATGCGTTATATCTTGCCGGACATAAATTTAACGGGCAGACTGAAATTTTACAAAAATATCTCGCGCATGATAATCAGCTTGCTGAAATGCTTTTTGTTGCGGGTAATTTTAGAGTTTTGCTTTTAACCCGTCATGTTGCTTTAAAAGATATTGCCCTGACAAAAGAGCTGGTTGTTGAAAAAATTCTTAATTTAAAAGATTTTTTTGTAAATCATCTTGGCATTACAGATCCAAAATTTGCGTTCTGCGGTTTTAATCCTCATGCGGGGGAAGACGGTATTTTAGGCCGGGAAGAAATAGATATTTTAATTCCTGCTGTTGACGAGTTGCGGCTCAAAGGTGTGAATATTACAAATCCGCTTCCGGCTGATACTTTGTTTATAAAGGCTTTAAATTATGACTGCTGTATTGCAAATTATCACGATCAGGGCTTAATCCCTATAAAAACACTGGCAGGAGACAGAACTGTCAATATGACAATCGGGCTTGATATTATAAGGACATCACCGGGGCATGGCACAGCTTTTGATATTGCCGGAAAAAATATTGCGGATGAAACGGGCATGATTGAAGCAATTAAAGCTGTTTTATAATATAAATAAAAAATAAAAAATAAAAAGACCGTCCTTAAACGGTCTTTTTTATTATAAATTCAGAAGCCTATTTTGCGGTTGCCGCGCTGCGTTTATCGTTCCAGAAATCAACAAGCATTGAGCAGAAGAATATACTTGAATATGTTCCGATTGCAATACCCAGTATCATACAAAGAACGAAATCTTTTGTTGTTACTCCGCCAAAGAAGTATAAGGCCAGTAATGTAATTAATGTTGTCAAAGATGTGTTTATACTTCTTGTTAATGTCTGGTTTACGGAAGCATCAACGATTTCGCCGAATGACATTTTCTTTGAGTAATAACGTAGATTTTCTCTTATTCTGTCAAATACAACGATTGTATCGTGAACTGAAAAACCTATTACTGTTAAAACCGCAGTTATGAATAAGCCGTCAATTTGAACATTGTACACAAGCCCGAGTATTGAAAATATTCCGCAAACAAAGAGTACATCATGCAAAACTCCGAGTATTGCTGCCATTGCATAGTCAAACCTGAATCTGAATGAAAGATATGCAACAATTCCAAGGAATGCAAGAGTTACTGCGAGCAATGAGTTTTTGAATAATTCTTTTCCCATTGTCGGCCCGACAGAACTTACAGAAATCAATTCTGGATTTGTATAATCCTTTTGAAGCTGTTCTGTTATAACTTCAGTTGTGTTTGAATCTTTATCAATAAATTTTGTTCTTATTGAAATAATAGAGTTAATATTTGATTTTGTTTTTTCCTGCTGTTCTGTATTTACATTCAAAATTTGAATGTAAGGATTTTCTATTCCTGCTTTTTCAAGGTCTTCTCTTGTTTTAGCAATATCACTGTTGCTTAATTTTTGTTCAAGCCCGTATTGCAAAATTGTTCCGCCTGTGTAGTCAATACCTACTTTCATCGGAGCGTGGTTCGGATAAGTTACCGAAGAATAAATCATTGCAATAATTCCCGGTACAAGTAGAAGACAGGTCAATGCCATCCACCACCATCTGTATTTTACTATATGAACTAAATGTTTTCTTCCTGTATTTATCATGTTTTTACCCTCTTTATCGATTTTTGTGTCTCTTATTATTTTTTTGGTCAGTCGCTTCGCTTTTCGTGAAATTTTTATACTCGATAAATAATTTTCACATCCGCTTGCTCCCGTTTTTACCCTCTTTGTCGATTTTTGTGCTGCAATTTTATTAATCCAAAATACCGAAACGAGCTTTTTCACGTTTAGTTTCGGTTGCTTCATAGCTTTGTCCGATTTCATCTTTTCTTAAACCGAACAAACCAGGATGTTTGAGTTCGCCTGTTCCGAAAATTAAGTGCATAAAGTTTTTAGTAACCGTAATTGCACTGAACATTGAAACAAGAACACCGATTGCAAGTGTCAGGGCAAATCCTTTAACAACACTTGTTCCTAAAAGATAGAGAATTGTACAGGTAATAATAGTTGTCATATTTGAGTCAAAAATACTTGTAAATGCTCTGTCAAATCCCGAATTTATTGCAGTAAACAGATTTCTTCCTGCACGTAATTCTTCTTTTGTCCTTTCAAAAATCAGGATGTTGGCATCTACCGCCATACCTATAGACAGGATAAAACCAGCAATACCCGCAAGAGTTAAGGTAACCGGAATTGTTTTGAACAGTGCAAATAATATCAAACTGTATATTATTAATGCAATGTCTGCAATCAGACCGGGAACATGATAAAACGCAATCATAAATATCATAACTGCAGAAAGTCCGATTATACCTGCCTTTTTAGATTTCGCAATACTGTCAGCTCCGAGTGTCGGGCCTACTGTATTTTCTTCAACAATTTTAGCAGGTACGGGAAGTGCTCCGGCATTTAAAAGATTTACCATTCTTTCTGCTTCATCATAGGCAAATCCGCTTTCGCCTCCGGAAATTTGAGCCTTGCCGCCGTAAATAGCTTCGTTAACTCTTGGAGCGGATTGTAATTCCCCGTCAAAGAAAATAGCCATCTGCTGTCCGACAAGAGCTTTTGTCAAATCCGCGAATTTTTTTGCACCTTCTCCGTTAAATTCCAGTGATACAACCCACTGTCCTGTTGCATCTGTGCTGAGAGTGGATTTTGCAAGATCCTGACCGGTCAGGCCTGTTGATACCCAAATTGGGGTTCCGTCTTCGGCTTTACCTTCTTTTTTAAATTCCAATTGTGCAGTTTCTCCGATAAAAGCTTTTGCCTCTTTCAAATCCGTAACGTTTGGAATTTCTACCATTAATCTTTTGTCGCCAACCTGCTGAACAACAGTTTCTGCAACACCGAGTTTGTTAACACGCTGTTCGATTGCAAACTGTAATCTGCTCATAACATCCGGCGTAATCTTAGCTATACTGTCGGTAGTTTCTGCTTCAAGAACTAATCTTGAGCCTCCGACAAGGTCAAGCCCTAATTTGGTAGGTTTAACGAAAATTAGTATTGTAGAAACAATTACTATTGCCACGATAAACCAGAACATTAAAATTTTGTTTTTCATTTTTTTATAACCTCTTTATTATATTTATTTATTGTCTGAGGCAGCGCCTCTTGTTTTTTATCCTCTTTAGATTTTTTATATTATTTTAATAAAAACCGGAATTTTTTTTATAACCCTTTCAGGCTAATCTTCATCAAATTCGTCCAGAACCATAAAAAGTTCTTTCTTTTCAATTGGTGAAAGTTCCACAAGCGGTCTTCTTACGAAATCTTCAATCAAACCTTTTCGTGCAAGTGCGGCTTTTACAGGAACCGGATTTGGTGCCATAAAGAGTTTTCTAAAAGCCGGATACAATTTTTTGTGCATATTTACTGCGGCCAAAAATTCTCCGGTTTTATAATTTCTTATCATAGATTTAATTTCCGAGCCGAATATATGCGAGGCAACCGAAACAACCCCTCTTGCACCGAGTGACATCATAGGAAGTGTTAAACTGTCATCACCCGAATATACAGAAAAATCTGAAGGACAGCATATTTTCATTTCTGTAATTGCGTCCATATCGCCGAAACTTTGTTTGATTGCAACAATATTTGAATATTTTTCAGCCAGCGCTGCAACCGTTTCGGGGAGCATGTTAACTCCTGTTCGCCCCGGGATGTTATATATAATTATCGGAATATCGACGCTTTGAGCAATTGCTGAAAAATGTTCAATCATACCCTGCTGGGAAGGTTTGTTGTAATAGGGGACAACAGAAAGAATTGCGTCAACATTTTCTTTTTGTGCCCATTTAGCAGCCATAACAGCTGTTTCTGTAGAATTTGAGCCTGCGTTCATTATAACTTTTGCATTATTAACAGCAGCTCTTTTTACGGTACTTAAGAGTTCAAATTCTTCTTCATGTGTTAATGTCGGGCCTTCTCCCGTAGTACCGGCAACCAGAATCGCATCACTTCCGTGTGCAATGAGATATTTAGTTAATTGTTCGGCTTTGTCGTAATCAACCTCTCTTTTGCTGTTGAATGGTGTAACCATAGCCGTAATGACTTCACCTGCGTCGTATCTTAGTGCCATAAGAACCTCTTTCCCTAATCCTTTGTCTATCCCTATGAAAGAATTATAAAACAAACCAAAATAAAATGTATAAAATATTAAGTTTATTTATTGTATTACTTTCAAATCTATGTTATAATTTTAATATACGGAAATAAGAAAGGAGCAAAGTATGGATGTGTTAAGAAATATTAAGAATTTCGGGGGGGGGGCACTCTTAGCTTAGGTTCGGGCTTATTGTCTTGTAAAAAATATAAAACATGTTATACTAGTGATATGATACATCACTATCGTGAAAAATTTGCTTTTACTCTGGCTGAGGTTCTAATCACGCTCGGTATAATCGGTGTTGTAGCAGCAATGACTTTACCTTCTTTGATTTCAAATCATAGAAAACACGTGGTTGAAACCTCGCTTAAAAAATCTTATTCTGTCTTGTCTCAAATGTTGCAGCGCTCTGAACTTGAAAACAGTGATGCATCAAGTTGGACTTTGCCTCCAGCATCAGCAGGTTCTGCTAACCAATTCTTTCTTCAGTATTTTTATCCGTATTTAAATATAGTTGAAACACACGATTCTGTAAGGGATTATAATAGGATTTTTACATCCGCTGATGTCGCATCAGGCTCCCAAAGCTGGTATTATGCAAATAATCATAACTCTTCATGGTATAATCTTGCTGATGGTACTTCTATTGCTCTCAGACCGCTTAATAGTTTTGCCACAACTATTTATGTAGTATTACCCGGAGCAAAGAATAAGGAAAGATTAATAGTTGGTAAAGATGTTTTTAGTTTTAGTTTGCGCAACTATGGTAGTAAGAGGATAATTTCGGCATTTGACTATCCACAAAGCTGGTCATGCGATATGGTTAATAACACAAATAGAACAGGTTTTCTAAATGGATGTAAGGGAGTTGAAAGCGGCGGCGCCGGAGTTTCCCCTGGAAGTTATTGTTCTGCATTAATTTACTGTAACGGCTGGAAGATTCCTGATGATTATCCGATAAAACTTTAATAAAATAAAATTTATAAAAATTAAACTTTTTATATGTAAACTTGTTTTCATGCTAAAATTTTTATATATGGACTTTTTGGAAAAAATAAAAAATCTCAGTAAAAAACAGAAAGCATATATAGGGGCTTTAGTTGCCATAATTGGGCTTTTGGCGTGGGCGTTTATTTCTGCCGGAGTTATTACGCATAACTTTAACAGGAGCCAGCTGCAAACCGACCAGGACAGGCAGGAAGCTTTAATCCACGGTATTATTTTGACTGAAACCAAAGACGAAAAAAAGTACTGGGAAATTTACGGCGAAACAGGCAACTACGACAGTAAAAACGGAATTGCCATGCTCGATAATGTTATAGGAAATTTTTATGACGATGATAATCAAGTTTCTATGAGCTTTGAATCTTCAAAGGGTACTTATAACGAAAATAAAAAACAAATAATACTTTATGAGGACACATTTATTGTTTTGAAAGATCTGACAACTTTAAAAGCAAACAAGCTTGTTTGGTCAGGCCGGGATATTCCGGTTATTGCTGAAGGCAACGTCAGAATTACAAGACAGGGGCAATTTCTTGCAACTGCTGCAAAAGTTGAAATTAGCCCTGATTATGACAAATTTAAGATTACCGGAAACACAGTTTCTAAAATTTATGATAATAAGGAGAAAAAGTGAAAAAGATTTTTATTGCTTTAATGATAATATCTTTGTTTACGGCAGGGGTTCAGGCTAGTGATCTGATTATTGAATCTAAAACCCAGAGCTATGAAGAGCAGGAAAATAAAATTAAGTTTGAAGGAGATGTTAAAGTCTCTGTTGACGATTTAAGGGTCGTCGGAGATAAGGCTGATGTCAGTTTGGATGAAAACCAGAAACTTGATACTGCAACTTTTTATGATAAGCCTTATGCATACGAGATTAAAAAGAACAAAAAGCGCGAAGTAAAAGCAAATATTTTAAAACTTTCTCTTATTACCAAAGTTGTAAAAGCTGAAGGTGATACACAGTCAATTGTTTTTGACGGGAAAGTGCCTGTTGTTGTTATTAATGCCGATGAACAGGAATATAATACTGAAACGGGTGTTATGATTGCAACTGGTGCTGTAACTATAAAATACAAAGATTTAGATACTTTTTCCAATAAGGCAAAAATTAAAACTGACAAAAACGGTGATTTAAAAGATATAGAACTTATAGGCAATGCCAGGATAAAACAGCAGGGCAGTGATTCTCTGGCGGATAATTTTTATTATAACGCTGACACAAAAGTTTTAACGGCTGTTGGGAATACTACGACGAATGCATTAATGGAGGATGGAGATAAACTTGTGTTAAAATCCAACCGTCAGGAATATTATCAGGATAAAAACATATTTAATGCTTCCGGCAATGTTCAGGTTTGGTATCAGGATTATTATGCAGTAGGCCCGAAAATTACTATTTATCCAAATAAGGAAGGCAAACCAAATGATGTATATTTTGTCGGCCGTTCAAGTATTACACAGGGTGTAAGAACAATTTATGCTGACAGAATAAAAATGACTATGGAGCCAAAAGATTTTCATGCTGACGGCAATACAAGAACTGTAATTAAAAATATAGGTTCCGGCGACAACGGAGAAAATTCTAAAGGCGGAATAGGACTGGGATTATAAATTATGGATGAAAAAGAAAAAATTGATAAGGCAATTGATTTATATCAAAAAGGAAATTACAAAGAGGCAATAGATGTTTTCAGCTCTGTTCTTGAAACCTGCCAGGACAATGCGGAACTTTATAACAATATTGCGCTTTGTTATGCAAATTTAGGAGACTACGACAAGGCCGAAAAACATTATCTGAAAGCACAGCACCTGAATCCGAAACTGCCTCAGGTTTATATAAATCTTGCTGATATTTATTACCGCAAAAAAGATATGGGAAGCGGGATTGAACTTGTTACACAGGGTATTTATGAAATTCCGGATAACCTTGTCCTCAGACATTATCTTGCGAGATTTTATATGGAAGATGCAAAGCTTGACCTTGCAATAGATGAACTTGAACATATACTTGAAAAACAGCCCGATAATTATGATGTTTACTATGATTTGGGAAAAGTTCATTTTGAACTCGGAAATTATGAATGTGCTATAGAAAATTTTGAGAATGTTCT
>CALVEX010000212.1 GCA_944326655.1 Candidatus Gastranaerophilales bacterium
TCGGAGTGGTTGCCGTTCTGACTTTATCTACTGTAATTCAAAATATTCAAAATAAACAAAACATAGCCAAATGGAAAAAGGAATATTCTGTAATCAACAATGCCTTTAATGAAGTAGTTGCTGACGGGGTTACAATATGTAATCATGCCTCATGGGGTAATTGTGCTGGACAGTCTTATACTGATGAATTTATAAATGCCTTTCAAAAGAAATTACAGGTTGTCGATTATTGTGGGACTTGGTCTCTTTTATCATCAGATAAAAAATGTGATTATTATAATTCGGACAGGTGGAACAAATATGCAAAATACAAATGGTCCGGCGTCGCAAATAATTATTCCAGATATAAGGCTTTAGGAGTAAGATTAGAGCCTGAAACCGGGTCTTATTCTCCTTATGGTATATACTCATATAATTTTAATAAGTTGGCTCTTCTTTTGCCGGATGGCGCAGCCGTTTATTTTGGCGAGTTATGGAATGGCCCGTGGATAGTAGTCGATGTAAACAACTTTAATAAGGGTCCTAATGAATTTGGTCGTGATGTCTTTGTAATCCATGTATCATCTAATATTAAGACAAACAAACATTATTTATCACCGGCGGGTTCAGATTGCTTGTTTAACGAAATACCAAATTTGAATAATTCTGATTACGGCATAACCGGTTGTTCCAAGGACATAGGCAAGCAGAATTCAAATACTGTTTATGGGGTGGCCGGTTCCGGCTGTTCGGCCAAATATTTACTTGAATAGGTCTAAATTTATTAAATACATATTTTTCTATACTCGCAAAAGCTGCATATTTTTGAATGCTCAATTTCTTCCGGGAATTGAGTATTTGTTATTTCTTCACAAATTTCAATTATTTGTTGTTGATATTGTGTTTCTCTTTCCGGTGTGAAATCAATTATATAATTTTGATTGTTTTTTAAATCTATATAAACAAATTTCAGGTTATCACCATATCTTTTTGAGGCGCATAAAAGATATACTACTGTTTGAAAATCGTATTCAGGATTTTTAGGAATTGCACCTGTTTTGTAATCGAGAATATAGTAATTGTTTTCATCTTTCATTAAAGCGTCAAGACGTCCGCCTACCCAGTAGTCTCCGATTTTGCAGGATAAATTATATTCTGAGGCTACATAAGTTTTTTGAAAATACTCATTATTTTTTAATGTCTGCCAGATGTGTTGTTCTTCATTATTTAGCGATTTTTCGAGGTTATCAATGTTATCCCCTCTTAAATAATAATTTGCCAGCGCATGAATTTTTTTCCCTTTATCAAAAAAGCTGCTTTTTTGCGGCATGGAAATTTTTTGAACGTATTTAAAATAATATTTTTTAGGACATGATTTGAATGTTTTTAGCATATTAGGAGAAAAACTATCCACCGCACACCTCCGTATTATCTAAAATATCCGTAAAAATCAGACTTGGTTCCTGTTCAACAATTTTTTCAAATGATTTGGTTTTCCGGCTTGTCGTGAAATGCAGATATTTTTTTGCTCGTGTAATTGCCACATAAAGAAGCCTTAAATTTTCTGACACAAGTTCCTGTTTCATATCAAACTCTGTTTTAGGCTTGTAGTCAGGATTTAAGCGTCTAAGATTTTCCATAAAGTCGGATGATTTGAGTTTAATCCGGTTAAAATCTATGGTTAAGTTTTTTTCTGACATTTCCGGAATAAATACATAATCAAATTCATCTCCTTTTGATTTGTGCATAGTCATAACCTGAACTTTTCCGGAAACATATTCTTTGTTGCTTTCTTCTTCTTCGGAGAAAAATTTAAACCCGCTTAATGACGGTTTTTTCGCAAGTTCTCCGAGCCTTTCGGCAAGTATCGGGAATTCTTTGTAATTCATGCCGAGCCGTTTGATTAATGTTGAAATCAGGTAAACATTAGATTTCTCAATTTCGGATGAAAAATAATGAAGGCCGATTTTTATTGCAAGTTCATCCGGAGTGAGATGCGGGAATGACAGCCAATATGTAAGATCCCAGTAAAACTGTGCCAGATAAGTGTTTTCAATGTCATCACAATTCGTTTGTATAAATGGAGTTTCAAATTGCCTTATCTCAAGTCCGAGGCGCTGTTTGTAAAATCCCGCTTCCGCAAGAACTTCATAGTTGTCTGCAATAACGTTATTATCAAAAGGATGAATAATCATTTGCATTATTGCAAAAATTGTTTTAAAGATTGATTTTTGTTCGAGCGACTCGCTTCTTGTAATTGTTTTGAAACCGCTGTTATTGATAAAATTCATCCATTGCGCCACCTGATAATTATTTCTTAAAAGTATTCCGATTGTGCATTTTTTATCTTTTGCGAGTGCGGATTTAATTTCCTTCAATACATAATTTCTTTCTTCAAGCGGGTTTTCAAAAATTACAGCCTGTACTGCATTTTCTGAAACCGGATTTTTCCCCTCTACAGGGTGCATAAATATATCAAAAAATGCGTTTTTAGTTTCTTCCTGCGTATCTGCCCATTTTACAAGATTATTAGCCAGAGTCCAGACATCTTTTGTGCAGCGCTGGGAGCAATCCATACTTACGGCATTGCTTTCTGTTATGAATTTTCTGAAACCTTCAACATCAGCGTTTGAAAAAGTTGTTGTAATGGCTTGATTTATATCTCCGCAGCGTATCAGATTTTTATGTTTACCGCTCAAAAGATTAATCAGTTTTTGCTGGATAGAAGAACTGTCCTGGGCTTCATCTTCAATAATATAGCGGCAAATATCCTGATAATAGCTGCGTATATCCGGGTTATTTTCAAGGAGTTTAACCGAGGAGGTGAGCATATCGTCGTAATCTATAAGGTTTGATTCTTGCAGTGTTTTTTGATAGTCTTCAAAAAATGTACGGAACTTCTCAAGTTTTTTGTCGTTAAGAGGTAATTGTGAAGATGCCGGTGTAATCTCATTATTGGATTGCAGAGCAGCAATGGTGCTGAATTTACCTCCGCCTATTTTAAATACCGAAACACCTCTGTCAAATTCGTCTGTTTCTGTTTTTTTTAGTTTTAATTTTGTTGAAATTTCTCTGATTATTCTAGTTCTTTGTGTATCGTCACAAATTTCAAAATCTGCTGACAGACCCAATCTTTTAAAATTTCCGTTTTCTTTCAGAATTCTTAATGCAAGCCCATGGATTGTGCTGATGTTCGGAATTTGGGATGAATTCTGCCTGATATTTTTAATTCTGTCTCTGAAATTTCTTGCAGCGGATTCCATATAAGTCATAACAAATATATTTTCAGGGTTAATTCCTTTATCAAGCAGTTTTAAAATCAATGCGAGAAGAATGGTTGTTTTGCCGGCACCCGGAACGGCGGAAATTGCCATTTTGCCTGACTCATAATCAAGAACCGGTTTTTGGTCTTCCCGCGGAATGATTTTGAAATGTGTGGCGTCATCCTGAACTTGTTTCAGGATCTCTTTAACTTTTATATATTCTTCTATACCGCCGAAGTTTTCAATTCCGTTTCCGTCAAACAAGCTTGAATAAGTATAAATATGTTCTGACGCGCAAAGGGTGAGTTTTCTCAAAATCCTTGCGGTTTTATCTTTGGAAAGCTGAATGTTGTCATCAATAGTGTACTCATCTTTAGCCCATCCGCGCTGGAATACCCAGGCATTATACAATGGACCGGTATCGCTTTTAATCCATTCATCACTTGATATATCAAGCCAGAATTGATATTTGGTTTTTATCTGGTTATCAATAATTTTTTGCGGGGTGGAAATTACAATATCATTGTCCGAAATTTCAAGGGTTGAATACGGATTTTCCGCAATAATTGAATTTTCAATCTGATTTATTATATCTTCCTGCCTGTTGTCAAATTCATTCCCCAGAACATTTTCAAAATCCTGAAGCTGTTTTATGAAAAAGTTGAATTTGTTCAGTTCAACGGGATTAACATAATAAAATTCCGCTAAATCATTAAAAATATCGCACACTTTTTCTGATAATTTGGAGTTATTCAGTTTCAAATTATCAAGCAGTTCCTTAAATTTTTTGTATTTCTCCGTGTATTCGTCTAATGAAAATTCAAACGTGATTAACTCATTATTCAATTCAAAATTTTCAAGAATATCTTTGCAGTATTTTACGGGAATTCCGAGAAATTCGGAAAGAACAACCCGAAGGTCGAATTGTGAAACTTTTATTCCGCTGTTGATTTTTAATATTGTAAGAACGGATTTTACCAGTCTGTTTTGTATAAGTTTTTCACTGCCGGAAAGAAATAGTAAATTCACACGAAGATTTTCCTTCAGAGAAAACTTAAGCATATCATCTACAACCGGCGTTACTATGGAAATATCCGATGGTTTTATATTTTTGGCTAGAAGTTCATTTATTTTGCTCACGGCAGTTTCTATCATTGAAGCCCGTTTGGAAGGTGATTGGATAGAAAAATTTTGTAAGGTGTCTGTTTTTTCTTCCGTAATATTTGAAAATAATGTTTCAGCATCAATGGAAAGTTTATTTTCTGATTTTATTTCTTTAGCGTTTTGCTTAAATAATTCTTCAAACTTCCACACGGCAGTTTTGTCAGCACTTAAATATCCCGCCCTGCTGGCGCCTTTCGGGTCAAATGCGATAAAAGCATCTTTTAATTGCGGTGCCAGGTATTGTATAAAATCAAAGCATACCGGAGTAATTTCATCCCCGTCATCCAGAATCAGATATTTTATGTTTTTGAAATAATCAGTATTTTTATATATGTAATTGAAAACAAGAATTTGTCTTAAGTAATCAAAATCTCTAAGCGCTAATGTTTTTGTCAGTAGTTTTTTCAAAACCTTTTTTGCATCTTGTGAAAAGCTTTCACCTAAAACTCTGGATCTCCATTCAACTTCTTCATCTGTCAAATTGTTTTGTACAATTAATGAATACCTCCTGAAAATTTGATGCAAAAGAGATTTTTTTGAATTGTATCCTTTGAAAGGAACTTCTTTTAATATATCTCTTAATATAAACTGGGAAACTTCCAGACCTGCCATATTGGGCAAAATTGCCGGTTTGTTAAAAGGATTTATATTTTCAACAAAAGCCCAGTTATCATTAATTGTGTTATAAACAAGAGAAAAAAAAGAATGAACATTTAACTTTTCAATAGAGTTAATTTTTAATTTTTCTAATGTTTTTTTTATGAAGTTTTGTTTAAGGTTTGAGTTCTGGACAAGTACTAAAATTTCTGAAGAATTTACCCCGAAATTTAAAAGTCTTGCATAGCTGTCTACAAGAAAATCAGTTTTATTAGCGGATAAATCAGCTGAAATTAACATCCATACTCCTTACAAAATAATTGTACCATGAACAATAAAAAAAATTTTTTGTCTTCATCCTAACGAACTATTGCATTTTTTTAAACATTCTACTATTATATTAAACATAAACGGAGATGTAAGATACAAGTAAATGCATGGAGGTTAGTTATGCAAGAATTACAAGAACAAATCGGACAATCAGCAGGTCAAATCTACAATTATTTGAACAACAACGGCGAATCAACTTTTGCTAAAATGAAAAAAGAATTAGATCTTAAAGGCAATTTCGCAGATTTAGGTCTTGGCTGGCTGGCAAGAGAAGACAAAGTTGAAATTTCTAAAAAAGGAACTTCAGTAAGCGTAAGACTTAAATAGTTATTTAGAAAAACAGACATCAAATAAAAAAGACACTTTTTAAGTGTCTTTTTTATTTGGCATAATAATTGAAAATAAATAAATTTTTTTGTTACAAATAAAAAGAGCTTCCAAATATTTAGAAGCTTTTAAAATCTTAGTGATTTCTCGTGTAAAAGTAGGTAGAAAGTGTAGTAGGTAGTGTGAAAATTATTAATTTATAGTTTTTGTAATTTATTTATCTCTTATATATTAATAAAGTATTTCAGAAGTATATAATTGCGTTATATTTGATATATTGTAATAAAACTTTACATAATAAATATTATATGAATCTTTGCACTCTCACATGAGAGGGCAAAGATGGCAAACAGAGGGCAGGAAGATAGGAGGATAGGCTTTTATCAGTGAGCAGAGCTCACAAAAAATAATATCCCCTCTCCCTCTATGGGGAATTTGTTAACTTTTTATTGAGAACCCCTCCTCGAAATCTTCTTGCTGTGCCCTCATTAAACAGGTACGCTCCGCTTTCACCTTCTGCCTGCTTGCGCAGATTTCGTCTCCCTCTCACAAACGATACTCAATCGTTTGTTCGGCAGAGTC
>CALVEX010000213.1 GCA_944326655.1 Candidatus Gastranaerophilales bacterium
AAAGGTTTGATTCTCTCTGCAAATCTTCACGTTTTTTGGTTGCTTCTTCAGGAGAAATCAAACCGGCGTTAAAGTCCGCGTCAATAGTCATCTGTTTACCGGGCATAGCGTCCAATGCAAAACGGGCAGCAACTTCTGCTATACGTTCGGCACCTTTTGTGATTACCATAAACTGCACAACCGTGATAATAAGGAAGATTACACCGCCGACAATCATATTACCGCCGGTTACGAATGTTCCGAATGCATGAATTACTTCTCCGGCCTCACCCTTAGAAAGAATAAGCCTTGTTGATGCGATTGATAAAACAAGCCTGAACATCGTTCCGATAAGAATAATTGACGGAAATGACGCTAATTCAAGGGTCTTTTTAACGTATAAAGAAATCATCAAAAGAACAACACCGAGTGCAATATTCAAACTGATACAAAAATTGACAACCCAGTTTGGAAGCTCAACGAGCAACAGAACAATAAGCAATAGTACAAATATTGCCATAAAAATTTCACTTAAATTTGTTCCGTTTCCCTGAGCCTGTTCCTGTGCCATCAGATTTCCTTCAGAGCCTCGCTTATTACGGACAATTGTGTTTCAATTGTCGCATCTATTACACCGTTATTGGTCGTAACCATACAACCGCCTTCCATTATTGTTTCATCCGGTACAATAAGAACCTTTGCTTCCAATCCGGCCGTATTTAACAGTTCCGGTATTTCTGTTTTCAGCATGGAAGCCTGCATAGGATTTACCCTCAAAGTTATCTTATTTTCTTCTTTTGAAAGTCCTTTCAATATTTCCAAAACATTATTTAAAATTATTGAAGAGTCCTCCTGTATTTCTTTTTTAATAATTTTTTTTGCAATATCAAGGCTGATTTCCAAAACATTCGGGGCTATAATATCAAAGACCTCTTGTTTTGCTGACATATATGCCGTGATTGCATTTTTAACTTCCTCAATATCAGCCTTTGCCTGCGCCAGACCTTCCTGATATCCCTCTTTTGCGGAAGCTTCTTTTATGCTTTGCGCCTCTTCTCTCGCACGCGAAATAAGGTTTCTGTCATCAATTCTTCTGAAACCTCTTCTTCTGTCGCCGCGTCTTCGTTCCTGACGCTGTTTAAAATCTATGTTATCAAGGTCAAACAAGTCTATCGTATCTTCTTCAACCTTAATTTCAGGTTCTTTTTCAACCTGCTGTTGTGAAATTTCCTCCGCGGGTCTGCCGGATTTCTTTTTTATAATCATGATTAATTGTATTATACACTATCTTCAATGTGTGTGGCAATAATATTTGCAACTTTTGGAGGCATTTCATAATACTCTCCCTCCAATGCAGTGAAGACGAACCTTTTCACCTTAGCACGCTCAGGTCTTAATACAAGTTCCAGCTGAGATTTATCGAAATATTGCGAAACATTTTGAATTTTAGTAACAAGTTTTGACGGTGTCAAATCCAGATGGGCGGAGGGCAGTGAGGTTCTAATTTCCTCAAGGCAGCGCATAGTAATTCCGGGATCGACTTTTTCTCCCAAATCAGGCATTCCCATAAATTTTATAACTGAATTTGCATCATCAGGGTTAAACTTATTTAAAATTGTCTGAACTTTTTCCTGTTTCATTTTTTGGAACAATAACGCAAGTGTGGCGAGTTTGAACACTTTTGCATCTGCTCCGAGCGGTTCGTTTGCAGGGACTCCGGTAGGCATAGCTCCTGGCTGAGGCGGCTGTGGAACTCCTGCCGGTTGATTTTGTGCTTGAGCCTGTGCCTGCGCTTGGGCCTGCTGTTGTTCCGCTTCTGCCTGCTGCTGCATCATTGCATCAATATTTGACTGGCTTGCAGCCTTTTCCATCAAACCTTCATCTATTAGATTCTTATCTTTTAATTCCGCAATACAATCCAAATAAGTCTTTTTAACATGGTGCTCAATAAGCTGCAAGCACTGATCTTGAGGCAGACCTTGATGAAATGCATTTTTAGCTATCTCAAATATTGTAAATGCAATCTTTTGCATTATAGGATCCCAATATTGCTGTGGGATTCCGGAACGTATCAAGTCTACGGATTTATGAAAAGACCATTCCGCAATGATTTGTGTTATCATCATTGCCTGATCCAGGTTGAAATTCAACTGGTTATCATCATTTAGGGCCTGACCGGCAATTGTTGAAAAATTCAACAGTGTATTTGCAACATAATTCTTCTGGTTATCGTTAAAATCCTTTGGGATTAACTCCAGAGCCTGTTGTGCTAAATTTTGTGCGAAACCTTTATAATCAAATCCTTGTATTGCCATTTTTTATAAAGAGGGTAAGAAGATAGGAAGCTTGGAAGATATGCCGTTTACAAAAATAAATCTTCTAGCCATAATCTTTTATTTCTTTTATTAATAAGCTTACCCTCTTACCCTCCTATCTTCTTATCTTCTAAAAAACTACCCTTGTTCAATCCAGCTTTTAATCTTTTCGCCGGCTTCATCATCAGCATCCGACAATTCCGCTGAAAGATTAGAAAGCGTATCAATCAACTGATCAGGATTTTGCTGCGGAATATAGCCCCTCTGCTGCTGTTCAACAAGTCCCTGAGCAAGTTCTGACTGACGTTCTGTTAATTGTGCAGCACGCTGATTTATATCCATTAACTGTTTTTCCTGTTGTGCGGTTTTTTGTCTAAGTTCCTCAACTTCACGCCTGTTTGCCTCCTGAACCTGCTGAACTTTCTTTGAAACAGCTTTAAATACTATTATTAAACCAATCGCACTGAGAGCAATTGCAAGCCACCATGGATTTCCCGTTTCATCAGGCTTAGGAAGATTTGCGGGTCTGTCAGATGCAAGATAAGGATCTGTAGAATCAGAAAATGCGATTGAGACATTTTCCGGATCAACCTTCGGGCTTGCGGCTTTTGCAATCAATTCTTTGAGTTCTTCAAGCGTAGTATTTGAAGGAAGTGCATTTTTATCCAATGTTACCGCTATTGAAATATCTTCTACAACACCGGGTTTAATATATTCATTTGTCTGGGTTTTCGTAACACCGTATTGGGTTTCTGTTGCAGTACGGGAATAATTCCTGTTCTGGCTTGAGTCTGAAGAACCGTTCGGAAGCCCGTTAGGGAGATATACACTTACGGCATTAACATTTCTGTTTGTATCAGTTGTTCTGTCCCCAAGACCTTCGGAAAATGTCTGTTCGGTTATAGACGCTTTTCTGTTAGGGTCATAGTCAATAGTAAATTTTTCGGCAGGAGCCTGACGGAGAAATGTACTTACCGTTGCCACATAATTGCCCTGGCCGACAAGCCTGTCTAACTGCTGGTTGACTTTTGTAGTCATATACTTATCATTTTCTTCAAGTCTTTGAAGCATTTCATCTTCAGCATTCATGATACTATGGTAAGTATTGCCGTTGGTATCTGTTATTGCGATATTTTCTGCGGTTAAACCGGTTACACTGCCAAGCAAAAGGTTTGTTATTGCTTTAACTTTCAACTGATCAAGTTTTGATGCATCTTTAGCCAATGAAATCTGGACAGTAGCAGTAACCGGTTTCTGCATTGATGTAAACATTGTCTGTTCCGGAATTGAAATAAACACGGAAGCATTATCAACCCCGTCAATTCGTCTGATAAGCCTTGAAAGTTCACCGTTAATAGCTCTGGAAAGTCTTATTTTTTTATCTTCTTTGGTTGATGTAAAATCACCTTTGTCAAAAATTTCAAGACCGACGTTTTGGTCCATAAGCCCGCTTTGAACAATCTGAATTAAAGCCAAATCTCTGTCTGTTGTATAACATGCTTTTCTTCCCGTTTTACAATCACCCTTTTTCAAATAAAGAATAGATTTTGTACCATCTAATCTTCTGCTTACGGCAATATCATATTTAGCAAGGAGCGCCTGAATTTCAATGGCTTTTCCGGCATTATCGGTTGTAAGAAGGTCAACATCGGCTTTCAACGGTTCTCCTGTAACCTCTGTTCCGCCTGCGGATTTGTTTGAAGAACTTACAATACCTATTGTAATAAATAAAGCAAGCAGCAGAATAACTCCGCCTATTATGCCGTATAGTAAAGGTTTATTCTCCAGTATCTTTGAAAAGTCCATTCTTTGCCCTCTTTGCAAATATTTGTCAAAAAGTTTTTAGCCCAAGTCTAAATTTTCCTAATCCATATTTATTTTACACCTGAATCTGCATAACTTTGTCATACGCCTGTATGACTTTTCCGGTAATTTGTGTTGCAACATTAATGCTTATTTCAGATTTTGCCATAGCAGTCATAACATCATGAATATCTACATTGCTGCTGCCTGACATTACATCTTTCAATAAATTATCAGGCGCATTAAGTTCTGTATTAAGATTTTCCACCAATCCTGACATAACCTGCTTAAAATCGGGAGATGCATTATCTTCAACCCTTGACATTCTGACAGACGGTGACATACCCGTATCCAGTTTTGTATGCTGTATTCTGCCTGCCAAATCATATTGCGGGAAAAAACTGTCCATTACATCTACCTGCCTTTCTATATTTATCATACATTAATATTTGCTGATTTTATACAGATAACAGGCAAAAATCCTCCAAATTCAGTAGGCAATTTAAGAAATTTAGGTCGAACTTACTACCTGCCAGCATGGATTTAATGATTTTTTTACAAAAAGCAATGTAAATCTATGGAACTTATGCATTTTCAAAAATTATTCCAGCAGATATTTAGCTGAACAGCCAGCTCCGGCAACCTCATAAACTGTATTTGAAGTCTGCTTGCCTATGTCCTTGGAACAGCCGGTTATACCATAATCCGGGATATTCAAACGACCTCCGTCTCTGTCGTTAAAAATTTGCTCTGAACCTGCCGGAGCTATAAAATGTTTATTTTTTACTATATCTGACGATACACGGATAACAAATACATCACGGCCGAATTCATTTGGGCCCTTATTAAAATTGTTTACATCGACTACTATCCAGGGGCCATTCCATAACTCTCCAAAATAAACGGCTGCGCCATCCGACAAAAGAAGAGCCAACTTATTAAAATTATATGAGTTTATGCCATATGGAGAATATGAATTTTCCGGCCTTTGTCCGCCTAAGGCCTTGTAACCGCAATATGGTGTAACATTTGTACCACACCACTTGTATTTCCCATGCTTTTTCCAATAGTCATTATCTGAATAATCACATCGTTTATCTGATGAAAATAACGTAGTTGAACCACAATAATCTGCTATTTGCAATTTTGTCTGTATTGCTGAAATGAATTCATCAGTGTAAGATTGTCCGTTACAATGACCGTATTGCGTATGATTACATATTGTTACTCCGTCAGCAACTACTTCATTAAAGGCATTGTTGATTACAGAATATTCCTTTTTCCATTTGGCTATGTTTTGTTTATTTTGAATATTTTGAATTACAGTAGATAAAGTCAGAACGGCAACCACTCCGA
>CALVEX010000214.1 GCA_944326655.1 Candidatus Gastranaerophilales bacterium
TGTCTGGTTAAATTGTTCTTTTATTCCGTTTAGCTTGTCATCGTCATAGCCCGGGTCAAAGTGGAAAAATACAAGTTTTTCCGCACCTGACTGGTTTTTAGCCTCAACGGCCATCTCAAATGTCGAATGTCCGTAACCCTGCTTCGGAGAATACGAGTCCATATAATCTTCCGTTGTATATTGCGAATCGTGGATTAAAAGATTACATCCGCGTGCAAAATTAATAAGTTTTTTATCTCCGCCAGCATAGCTTTCTTTATCTGTTGCGTAAACCAGAGTTTTGTCTTTATACGCAATTTTATATACAAGAACACCTTCCTGCGGATGTGCATAAGAACGGTAACATGTAATTAAAACATCATCATTTTCTGTTTTTGTATCATTTTCGGTTTCTATACGTTTGATTATCGGTTCTTGTCCGTGGCGAAGAATAATTCCTTCGGTTTCTGAAATATCTCTGATATTTAAGTTTCCTGCAATATCGCCTAAATCAAGCGGGAAAGATTTTCCGAACAATAATTCGGCAAGTTCATCCGACAGACTTTCGTTATAATTAACATTGCCAAATACATTTATATGGGATGACGGGATATGCAGCGGTCTGAAGAAGGTAAAGCCCTGAAGGTGATCCTGATGTATATGGGAAATTAAAACAGTTGCATGAATGGGAGTTCTGTCGCAGGTATTAGTGCCTGATGAAATATAATCTTTCATTAACCTGTTTCCCACATCTATTAAGCCTGTCCCGGCATCAAGAATTATCAGATGTCCGTTAACATTGACTTCTACACAGGAAGTGTTTCCTCCGTATTGGAGAAAATCCTTGTTTGCTATAGGATAACTCCCTCTTACTCCTCTAAATTTTACGTTAAATTCGCTCATATTTTTATCCTTTTTTAATTTAAACCGTGCTGTTTTTGTGTAAAATGCACGCTCCTATTTTTTTAGAGTAATTACTGCATTTTGATCACTTTCTGAGCCTGTATATACACTTGTTCCGAAAACAAGAAGCTTTGCAAGCTTTTGGATATTTGTCAGCTTTGTTTCTTTGTTTTCAATATTGAAAACAACCTTGTTTCTGTAATTTGTAACCGTAACCATTCTGAAAGCGTTCGGATAAGAAACCAGAGCCGGGCAGCTTACGTAGAGAATGTTGCCTTGCTGCGTAATTTTTGCACCATGGTAATGCCCCTGGAAAATTCCTATCGGGTTTTTGTATTTGGCAAGAATATTTTCCATTTTATCAGCATCAAGCAGTCTGTGGTTCGGGCTTACATAAGGTTCAATTACAGGTACATGCATAAATATTAAAACAATATCTTTTTTGGAATTATTTAATTCATTATCAAGCCATTTTAGCTGTTCGTCGCCTATTCTGCCGTTGGAAGTTAGTCTGTCACGGATTATTGTATCAAGAACTATTACTTTAAAACCTTTTTGCGGTACAAATGAATAGTAACTTTTTTCAAATTTATAATTTTTGTTATATTTATTTACAAGCTGCATATAAACAGACGGGGTAAGATATCCGCCGAACATTGTGTCATGGTTGCCGAATGCAAAATACCACGGGGAGCTAATTTTTTCCGTATGAGGCAGAAATGCACTAAGTTCTTTTTCAAACGGTTTGTCTATCAAATCTCCGGTAAACATTACAAAAGAAACATTGGGTGTTGCATTTATCTGTTCAATTGCATCGTCCAGAAGTTTCGGGGATTCTGCAATCATTTTGTAAGTTGTATTATTCTGCCCTGTGTAAAAGTGGACATCGCTCACCTGTGCAAATTTTAAGACGGATGCACTTTTACTGTAGCATTGAACACCTAAAAGCATTAATGCCGCAAGGAGAATAGATACAGTCCAGTTCTTAATCCTTGCCATTGCAGATTCTTTTTTTATAACATGTTTTTTATGTTTTTTTGTCATTTATTTTCCAGTTTTGATTTTATTTCATTATACGTTATATTTAAGTTACTGTCTTCATCAGAGAGTATGATTGCTTTATCAAGATTAAGCAATGCACTTGTATAATTGTATAATGCATAATCGCACAAACCTAAGTATTTGTAAACTTCTGATGTTTGAACATTTTTTGAAAGAATATTTAATTTTTCTCTTGCTGTTTCGTAATCGCCTTTTGTATAGAGAATTTTAGCTTCAATCAACAGGTATGAAATATTTTCTTCTATATTAAGAGCTTTTTTTATATCATTTTCAGCTTCCGTAATATTACCGAGATTCATATAAATATCGGCGCGCATTGCATAGGCAAAGTCTGAATTTGTATTGTAGGAGATATATTTGTTTAAATACCCGAGTGCATTTGTGTAATCATTACAGGCTTTATAGCTTTGTGCCAGCCCGAGATAACTCTGTGCATAATTCGGTTTCAGGCTGATTGCTTTTTTGTAGTATTCAATTGCACTCTGATAATTTTTATCAGTAAGATAAAAATCCGCAAGCAGATAGCAGGACCAGAAATCCTTCGGGTTCGAAGAAAGTGTGGAAATTACTTTGGCTTTATTCCCCTGTTTTTTATAAACAAGGGCTTCTCTGATATTTTGGTTGTTTGTTGACAAATAAGATTTGGCTCCCGGATTTGCCGCCCTGAGAATAACATTTTTAAGTTCTATTGCATCATAATTGCCGGGTTCAATTTCCAAAATTTTATTGAGATATTCTCCTGCTTCCTTATACTGGCCGTAAGTTGCATAATTAGCTGCAATGTCAAAATAATCTTCGGTTATTTCGTTTGAATATACCGAAAGACAGGGAAATAACAAACATAGAACAACCAGTTTCTTCATACTTTAAATTATAGCATAATTTCATTTATATGTATGAATTTTTTAAAGTTTTATACATTTTGTGCCGATAAAACAAGCATGTTTAAAAATTTTTTCAAGAACCCTATTGAGCAGGACAAAAAAAATAATAGAATGGTTCCGTCTTATATAAAGCCGGATGGTACAAAGGTTTACGAACAGGAAAATGAATACGGAACTGTTGTTTATGAAGTTTGCCCCAACCATACATATATTTCAAGAACTTATACTAAATCAGGGCAGCTTGTCTGCGAATATGCCCGTAAAAATAATCTGGAGCTTGCACGGAATTATGATGAAGCTGACAGAATAGTCGCTCAAATTGACGTGGTTTATGATGAGCATAATGTAGAGGCAATGAGAACAGAGTCAACGTTTACATATTATGATAACGGCGTGAAAGCTTCAGAAACCATTAAAGAACAGCCAAGCGGGCTTACAAAAGTTTCAAACTTTGATGAAACAGGAAAGCCGGTTGAAAGATATGAAATCCGCGGGACTGTCAAAACCTGGTTTGATGAAAATAATAAACCTATAAAACGAGAAATAGACCGCGGGTCAGGCGGTATAATTACAGAGGATTTGAGAGGCAAATCGTAATTTTTTTTGTAATTATTCTACAAAATTGAACTGTCATTACGAGGAGGGCTTTGCCCGACGTGGTAATCGCATTATCGTCGGATTTTACAATTCTGCGATTGCGACGGTCGTTTCACTCCCTCGCAATGACATGTTTTTTGCCGGCTTTGCCAGCCGATAACAGCCTGCCCTCCTGACCTCTTGCCTTCTTATCTTCCAAAATAACAACCTCACCCCTGCCCTCACCTTAATTAGGAGAGGTAGAATATAATGTTCTGTCATTACGAGTAGTACTTTTCCCGACGTGGTAATCGCATTATCGTCGGATTTTTGCAATTCTGCGATTGCGACGGTCGGCATAACATGTCCCCTCCCTTGAGATATTTCTAGTAAAAATTAACAA
>CALVEX010000215.1 GCA_944326655.1 Candidatus Gastranaerophilales bacterium
CTTAACTTCCTATCTTCCAAAATACAAGGAGAATAAAAATGACATTTAATCCATTGGAAGAAAAGGGAATACCTTTAGAAAAACAGCTTAGAAGCTGGCATGATATTGTTAAAAGACCGTTTGATAAACACAGTATTGACTGCTATTCAAGAACACGCCAGATTTTGATGAACGGTATTGAAGTTGAAGCCTGGAATTTTAAACACAATTTTGCAAGAAACTGTGTTGATCCTGATGTAAAAAGACTTATCGCACTTTCCAGAAGGATTGAAGATATGCAGCAGACAACCGTAAACTGGATGACACCTGCATGCCAGACAGTTCTTGAAACAACTCTCGGATATGAACAGGTGGCAGTCGATTTAACAGCATGGCTTGCACAGAACGAACCGGACGATTATGTTAAAGAAACTTTCAACTTCGGTCTTCTTGAAGATTTTGACCACTTATACAGATACAGCCAGTGGGCTTATATGATGGACGGTATTCTGCCCGACAATATTTTGCAGGGAATGACGGATGTTGTAATCGGCCGTCCTACACAAAACCACCACAATGATAACGGGATTAGACTCCGCAATAATTACGACAGAAAAACAGCTTCTCCGCAGACAAAAGTAAATATTTACACTCTTGTTTCCGGTGAGCAGCAGACACACAATTTTTACGCAGAACACGGTATGATGTATGCAAATGACGATTTAAGAAGAACCTACGGTGAAATCTGCGACGTTGAAGAAGAACACGTTACAATGTATGAATCATTAATCGACCCCGAAGAAACACCGTTTGAAAAACTTCTTCTCCACGAATTTACGGAAGTGTGCACATATTATAACTGCTACAAAGATGAAGTTGATGAACAGCTTAAACAAATCTGGGAAGAATTTTTGGCATTTGAACTCGGACATCTACAGATTGCCGCAGACCTTCTTAAAAAACATGAAAAACGCGACCCAGAAGAAATTATCGGAGATAAAATCGTTCTGCCATGTCATTTTGAATCACAAAAAGAATACGTAACAAATATCTTAGAAAACGAAATAGACAAACGACTCGACGGCAAAGAAGGCTACACAACAATAGATAAACTCCCCGAAGACTGGGCAAGTTATGATGCACAAAAAATTGTCAACGGCAAAGGCGCATACACAGAACAAACCGTACATCTTGTTAAATGTTCGCTCGGCTCTGATATAGTTACGGCAGAAGACAAACTCCGTAAAAAACAACCTGAACTTTTAAAACGAGGCCTTGAGAAAAAATGTCAGGCCCCAAATACCGTTTCTGTCGAAGAATACGAAGAAATGGGGAAAGTGAAAATTGAGGAGAGACTATGAGCGAAGGTAAACTCGTAAAAGTTTTAAAATTCATAGCCGTAACAGGAATTATGACCGTAGTTGTAATTTCTGTTCTGAAAAGCGGTATTATACGACGAAAATTCAAAAAAATGAAAAATAAGTTCAGGTATAAAAAAAATCGTGACAGCATGATTCTTATCGCAAAACGGATTAATCAGGATATAAGAAACATCGACAGACGAACTTACCCGCGCTGGCATGATAAAAATCAGGCAAAATACGATAAACTCTGGGGAAATGATTATTCATGCAATTAAACAAAAAAGGCGTTTTTTTAAACGCCTTTTTATATTATATTTACCAAGCCAGTTGAATGGTCAAAATGGCAGTTAACAATTTCCAAATCGCCGTTTTTAACGGCTTCGTTTATTGTAACCGAATGCTTCATCAAATAATCATTTACCCATTTTGTATGCTCCTGAGCAAAATAATTATGACATGATATATCCTCTTTATGGTTTAATACGGGATATACGCATTTTAGAATTGGTGAAAAATCTTTCATCGGTTGGGGGTGATGTTGTGTTGCATATTTCATAACACCGGAGTCATCATGCCCGAGCAGTATTACAAGCGGCACGCGAAGTTTTTTGACGGCGTATTCAACGCTCTCTATAACATTAGGCCCTGTTGTCATTCCTGCAACTCTGACAACAAAAAGTTCGCCAATACCACAGTCAAAAATTATCTCAGGAACAACCCTGGAATCGGAACACGTTAAAACACATGCATAAGGTTCTTGATGAAACGCATATTTTTTCAAAGTTTCAGAGGCCATGTTTTTTATTGACGGTGTACCGTTTACAAAATTTTTATTACCCTCAAGAAGTTTATCAAGTTCTTTTTTAGCTTTTTCTATCATAAAAATATTTTAAATAATTTTTTCCAAAAAAGCAATAGCCTGTTCATTGAGCTTATATAACAGTTTACAATGGGCTGTCATTGCCGGCGTGTAAAACGACCGTCGCAATCGCAGAATAGGGGGATTTTAGCGGTAATCCTATTAATAACCCCTCACCCTAGCCCTCTCCCGCAGGGGGAGAGGGAAAAATATAACCCCCTCCCTTGAGGGGAGGGGAAGTAAAGGGGAGGGTGATATTCAAATCAATCCTACATTTAACAATTCTGCGATTGCGACGGTCGCTTGCGCTCTCTCGCAATGACAGGTTTTATTTTTTCGTGAGCTTTGCTCACCGATAATAGCATGCCTTCTTGCCTTCCGGCCCTCCGGACTTCCTAATAAGTCCCCTCTCCGTCCCTCAGACTTTTGTTGGGGGTAGAAACCTCAACCTACAACCGCACTTATTTGATTTTTAATAATATATCCCGTATAATTTATATTGAAGGGAAAGTCCCTTTTTATCATATCCATAACTCTGCGGCTCAAACTACAAATTTGTTAAACCAACAGAGGAAAGGAGGTGGTAAAGTTGATATTTACAGTTAATGTAAAAGAGTTAGCATTACTCTTAATGATAATACTAACTCTAAAATCAACAAAATAGGGGCTTTTATGTGCGGACTGCAATCCGCACGCCCTTCTTTTTTATTATAACATATTTTAACAATTTTTCAAGTGTTTTTGATTTTTGTGGCTGTTCAGGCATATTTATGATAGAGTATTCAGGTATGATTTAGGGAGAACTTATGGAAAAAATTATAAACTTTGTAAAAAAACACAATGAACTTTTTATATTGCTAGGTTTGGCGATATTTTGCTACTTTATGTTTTTCTTTAATATAGGCAATTATGCGCTTATGGATGTTGATGAAACCAGATATGTTGCTATGGCGCGTGATATGTTTCACAGCAAAAATTTTCTTACTCTTTATCTGAACGGCGACTATTTCTTTGAAAAACCGCCGCTTTATTTTTGGGGAGAATGTTTGTCCTTTGCGATATTCGGAAAAGTAAATGAGTTTACGGCAAGATTTCCGGTTTCTTTATACGGGTCTTTGTCGGTATTTTTGCTTTACTTTGTAGGAAAACATATAGTTTCAAAGCGCTACGGGCTTATATCGGCAATAATTTTAGGTTCAACGTTAGAATTTGTAATGCTTGCCAAATTTGCGATTTTGGATATTGTTGTCACAACCTGCATAGGATTTTCAACAATGTTCGGACTTTTAACACAGTTTGTACAGGAAAAAAATAAAAAATATTTCTGGTGGTTATTTTATATTTTTTCAGGTCTGGCGGTTATGGCAAAAGGATTACCGGGATTTATTGTTCCGTTTGCTGTAATGTTTTTTGTAACCATTGCTAACAAAACTTTCAAACAGGTCTTCAAGCCGCAATATATTTTGCCTGGATTTTTCCTGTTTTTCTTAATTGTGCTGCCATGGCATCTGGTTATGTTCAAAATCCATGACCCGCTGTTTTTTAACGAATATATCATGAAACATCATATAAACAGGTTTTTCTCATCAAGCCAAATTGACAGAGAACAACCTTTTTATTTTTATATAATAACAATTTTGTGGGGACTTGTGCCCTGGATATTTTCTTCAATTGCGGCAGGAATTGCAAAACTTACAAATCTTAAGAAACTCTCTTTAGATAATTTGGATAATCCGCATAAATTTCTTTATTTCAATGTGATTGCTTTTGTTGTAATTATGTTATTTTTCTCGATATCAAGCACAAAACTTATCACATACATTCTTCCGGTTTATTTCTTTACTGCCTGTATTATAGGTTTTCTCTGGGAAGATTACATGTTCAAAGGTAAATAACAAAAATCCGTAACCCTTTCTGTTTATATTTTAGGCGGGATTTGCATTATATCAGGCATTGTTGCATGTTTTATGAAATATTTTCTGCCCGTTCAGGTTTACGCTGATATACTTATGATAAAATGGTTCTGCATAATTCTAGTTTGGGTATTCGGAATTTCAAGTATTCTATGCTCGGCATTTAACAAAAAAATCGGAGTATTTGCCTGTTATGTGCTTCTTGTACTAATTACTTCGGCAGTCGGTACAAAGCTTTTCTACAATATGGATTACGAATTCGGGCAGAACGACTTAATGTATTTTGCAAAATATGCAAAAGAACATAACAAAAAACTGGTAATTTTAAATGACGAACGCAAATACTCTGCACTTTATTATTACGGCGGCAAAGTATTCTTTATATCCCAAGATGATAAAGAAGAAATGAAAAAATTCGGACAAATGCTTGATGACAGGGATGTTGTTGTTATCGTCAGAGAACGCAAAATGCCAAAAGTGGATGAAACTCTGGATTTTGATATAATATTAGACGGAAGAAAATATTCACTTATAAAGGTGAAGTAATGCTTGCTGAATATGAAAAGTTTCTTGAAAAATTTGATAAACGTTTAAGCAGATATTTTGAAGAGCAATGCGAATTTATAAAATGCAAAAAGGGATGTTCCGCCTGCTGTGAAGTCGGTGAATATCCTTTTTCACGTCTTGAGGCGGAATATCTTATGTCTGGATTTGTAAAACTTCCTTCTGACATAAAAAAACAGGTGAGAGAAAATATTAAACGTTTAAAAGAAGAAAACCCAAAGCTTTACCAGTGTCCTTTTTTAATAAATCACCTCTGCTGTTTATACAAATACCGCGGAATTGTTTGCAGAACCCACGGGCTTGCCTGGTACGATGAAGATGAAGAAAAAATAAGGCTGCCATACTGTGTAAACTTAGGTCTAAACTACAGCAAAATTTTTGACAGGGAAACAGGTGAGGTGTATATTCAAAATCCGATAAAAGCACATTTGCGTATAGACAGCATATTAAGAAGCCCTCTTGCAGAAGAATATGAACTGGAATGCGGCGAAATCAGACCGCTTATAAAATGGTTTTAATATTATCCGGGTGTAAAAGAACACATGGTTTAATTTCTTGTTACAGATAGTTGAATTTTAGGACCCTATGTGTTGGGGTAGAAACCCCAACCTACAAACTATTCAACTTAACTTTTTTAGGAATTCATTCTCCGCTTTAAGATATGCATTTTGGGCTTTTAATTCTTCTATTTGTTTTTCTAAAGAGATTTGTTCATTAGATTTTATACCTTCTTTAGACCATT
>CALVEX010000216.1 GCA_944326655.1 Candidatus Gastranaerophilales bacterium
AATTCCGCTTTTGAATATGCGTAGGCGAGCGAGTTGTTATAAAACGGATTTTCAGGATCTCTTTCTACTGCAAGTTTAAAAGCACTGATGGAATTTATTTTGTCTTCTTTCTTCAGATACAAATGCCCTAGTTCATAGTAAATCTGCGGAGTATCAATATCAAATTCCAGAAGTTTTTCATAACAGTCAATTGCTTCATCAGTATTTTCGGGGAAATATGTTTGAAGAACTGTTGCAAGCTTAATTAAAACTTCGCGATTCAGCGGATTTGCTTCCAATACCTTTCTGTAGCAGTCGACAGTTAAATCCATTTCTTTATTTTTTAAAGCTAAATCCCCCATCTTATTATAAAAAATTTCACTGTGGCTGGTTTTTGTTATTGCCTGTCTGTAAATATTTTCTGCTGTAGGATAAAATTTGAATTTTTCCAGGAATTTGCCGACTGTATTGTATGTAAATACCGAAAAATCATCAGACATGTTTTTGTAAAACATTTTCATTGACGGTCTGTCCCAGGCGAGCATAATAGAGCCTGAAAGAAAATAGTATAAAAAGCTCAGATAATCACCGACATTTCCGTTTTGGGAATTAATCTTCTGTAAAATTGATTGTGACAAGATTAAACGGGGGCGTGCTGAATTTAATTTCCCCATTTTAATTGCAGATTTAAATTCTGACTCAGCAGATTTGAAATCCTGTGCCATTTTCATAAAAAATCCGGTATATAAGTGTGCATTGATGTTCTGTGGCGCCAGCGAAATTGCTGTTTTACACTGCTCAATTGCTGTATCAAGGCTTATTTGTCCCTGTTCCCACATTAAAGTAGCAAGCCTGTAATATGCTTCCGGCATTGTGGGGTCGTATTTTACCGCGTCAATATAAAATTCTATTGCTTCCTGCAAATCTTTATTTTGCTGGCGGATTAAATATCTTTCGTGTGCTATTCTGGCTTTTTCTAGTGATTCTTTTGCTTTGTCCGTGTTAGCCGCTATCGGCTGTAATAATAATTGTTCTGACATCAATGAGCTCCAATAAGATGTGTATTCAAGATATATTTCTATATCGTTATAAGTTATAATAATCTTTAGTTATTTGAAATAATATCATCCGTTTGGAGTAGATAACCGGACAGTATAAATTCCTTGGTGTGTAAAACAGTTATGCGATTCTTTGTCTAAATGTCATTCTGAGGGCATAGCCCGAAGAATCTCATATGTTAGCTCAGAATGACATATTCAAAAAAGCTCCTTTAATCAAGGAGCTTTTTTATTTCTTCTATTCTATAATCCAACCATTTGTTAAATCTATTTTTATCGGTTTCAGAACTTTCATATAGACAACTTCATCAGGTGTTACATTTAATTTTTCACCTTTTAAAGTCGCTCTTACAAATTTCATAAACCAATTTCTGTGTTTTGTGATTTCGGTCACTCCGTTAAATGCGACAGTCTGGTCGTTGTTTGTTGTCAAAAGCGAATTGTCTAAAACAAGTACTCCGTTTCTTACAAACCATTTCCCGCTTCTTACATCCAATAGCTGTCCCTTCAAATTCGAGCCTGCATAAACAAGAATGAATTTGTCTTTTGTGATGTAATTTTGTGGAGCGCTTGCAATATACATTTCTCCGGGCTGGGATGATTGGGAGCTGACATATTTAGTTAACTTAATCGGAACAACGGCTCCTGATGGTATAGTCCCTATGCTGCCCTGTACGAAAGCATTTTCAATAACATATCCTTCACCGGTTTTTTTTCTCATTGCTTCTGCAAGTTTTGCGTTTGGATTCAGTTTTGCCTGTTCCATCATATTATAAAGAATTGCTGTAACCTCTGCTCTTGTTGCAGGTCTGTTCGCTTCGACTTTTGCTTTATCTTCTGAGGGAATTGTGACAAGCATGTTTAAAATTTCTGCTTTTCCGGCAGGTATTAAAAACCATTCCGGGACTTCATTAACATCTGTAAATCTTTTTGACAAAACCTCTTTTGCTTTAAGGTTGCTAATCTGTTCTGTGGTAAGCGCATTAACAGCAACAGAAATTGATTCTGCGCGTGTAACTGTATCATCCGGCCTGAAAGGTTCTCCTAAAGGCGGGCAGGAAATTAAATCAAAGTATAAAGCTTTTTGAATTGCATCATAAGCCCAGAATGAGGGTTCGATATCCGTAAAAGTTACCGGCTGTGCAACAGTTGTGTGTTCTTGACCGAGTGCTTTTATCGCCATAGATGCAAATTCTGCCCTTGAAACATTTTCATCGGGTTTAAAAGTTCCGTCGGGATAACCCACAATAACACCTTTTTCCGTTAATTCTTCTATTTGTTTTGCTGCCCAGTAAGTTGAATCCACATCAGGGTATGCAAATGCAGGGGTTGTCATAAACATGCCGAATAAAAGAACCAGAAGGATTTGTAAAATTCTTTTCATATCCGCTCTCCTATAATAACTACATCAATTACATGCTAACCTTAAAACTTTAAAACGGCAAGCTTATCTAAAGATATGTTAATGTATCAGAAATTATGTCTCATTCTGTTATATTCAAGAGAACGTTCTGCTGCTTCTATAACTTCCCGGGGCAGATTTTTGTCGTTTTTGGTGTTTATAATTAGTTTAATACATCTCATATCATATGTTGCTGCAAAATATCCCCAGTAAAAATCTATTGATTGAATATCTTTAAGGCTTTCATTTGAATTAAGTAATTCATCAATTTCCGGCTCAACGAGCAAAGCTATATCAATTGCTTTTTTCGCAGCCCTGGATATTTTTAGTTTTTTCCAATATTTTGCGTGATCTCTTCCCTCCTGATGCAGAAGCCCTGTTAAAAATCCGATAACGGCAGCTTTGTGTTTTCCGTATTCAAAAGTATTCAGTCTTGAAAGGTAGTTTAATATCGTCGGAATTGTTAATATATCACGTGTTTTGTGATAATCTCCCATCAAACTGTCCAGAGTTTGAACCATTTCATCTTCCGGAATTTCTTGTTCAACCGGACGCGATAGCGAGATATGAAGGTATGCCTCTCTTAACGTAAAAAACAGAACTATTAATCCTAATATAGTAAAAAATGTATATTTTAAAACTTTTTCTCTATTCATAACCAAACCTCTATAAAAAATGGGTTAAAAAAAGAGAGTCCTGAGACTCTCTTTTAAAGTGGTGGGCAGGGGTGGATTCGAACCACCGTAGTCTCGCGACGGCAGATTTACAGTCTGCTCCCTTTAGCCACTCGGGCATCTACCCATATCTAAAAATCTTTTTTAGATAATTGATTATTGAATATTCAGTTTTCAATTTGCAATTATATTTATAATTCTTTTAAAATGCCCTTGATGAGATTTGAACTCACGGCCTCTCCCTTACCAAGGGAGTGCGCTACCCCTGCGCCACAAGGGCAAGAC
>CALVEX010000217.1 GCA_944326655.1 Candidatus Gastranaerophilales bacterium
AGTTGAAAACCGTGCAAATATTTCTTTCAGATACACAACATTGTCTACAATATCCCCGGTAATTCCTTCCGATAAACCATCCAGTTTTACAGAAACAGCATTTACCGAATCATAAACCCTGTTAAGCGAGCTTTCCGAAATATGCTGAAGTTCATTTTTAAGTTCGTCGACCTTAGCGGAAACATTATCAATATTAGTCTGTATATTTTGCAGATTTTCACTGTGCAAATTTTTAAGGTCATCATTAAATGATGTAAGGGCTGACAAAACATTTTCCATAGACAATTTTAAATTGTCAAAACCAGTTGAGACATTAAATATATTTGTATCGTTTTTCTTTTCAAAGTCGTCCTTAACAGCGTTTATTTCATTAATCATATCGCCGAGAGACAATTTTAAATCCGCAATATTTATTTTAACGCTGCTTTCCACCTTCTGCCCGATTTCGTCGGTTAAAAGATGAAGTTCATCAGAAATTTTCTGTACAGTATCAAAAGAATTTTTATCAGACAAATCTCTTAAAAGTTCAAGATTAGAAAGCAAATCCGATAAATCCGCATTTAATCTGTCAAAATTTTCCCTGTTTATATTATTATTGTCATTCAAATCATTGTTCAATTGATTTTTCAAATTTGTAATTTCATTTACAAGATTTTCATAATTCATTTTTGAATTATTTTCAAAAGATGTTCTGATTTCATTTATCCTGCCGGCTATATTTTCAAAATCCGCAGAATAGTCTATAGAATTAACCTTTTCCAAAACAGCTTCAATCTGTTCTCTGTTTGCCTCGGAATTAACCTGCAAAATGCCGGCTCCGTCAAAAAGTTTTTGTAAAAATTCGGTAAAATCTTTTCTGAAATTTCCAAAATCCTCAGCAGTGACAACTCTTGAAAATACAGCCTCAAATTTTTCAAGTTTTTCTGATATAAGCGTTTTATTTTCTTCTGACGAATTTTCTATAATATCTTTTAAGAACGCAATTATCCCCGAAACATTATCTATCTTTTCAAGAACAGTTTCGGAAATATCATTTTGATGAATATTCTCATTTATACGATCAATTTTTTCACATAAAGATGTATAATTACTGTTTGAGGAAGTTTCAAACAAAGATGACAAATCATCAATTTTAGAAGATAACTGAGTTAAATCATAGGAATAATCCTGTTTTTCTATATTGTCCAGCTTATTTAAAATCACACTAACATCATCTTTGGAAGCCAATATTTCAGATATATTTGAAAATAAAGTACGCAGCTCGGAATTTCCGGAATTTATATTATTAATTGATGCAAGAATGGAATTTGAAGTAGATATAATATTGGAAATCTGAAGTTTTATTTCATTGCCTGTTTCTGAAAAATCTAAAGAAGAAATTTTATCTATGACATTTTTTATCTCATCATGAACAGAGGAAACAGAAGCCTCAAAAGCATGAGACAGAGCTTCAATTGATTCAAGTTTAGCAGTTAATTTGTTTTCGCTGTCAATTCTTGTTGAAGATACAGATGAACTCATCTCGTTTATATAATCTTTAATTCCGGAAATATCTTCCCTAACTATAAGTTTAAAATCTTCAATATCAGCCCCGAGTATATCCTCAATCCTCTTGATATCATTAGATAAATTTTGGAGCAACTCAAGCTTTTGCTGATCACCAACTAAATTTGACTGAACAAAAACATCCTGCTGCTTTTGGAGGTCATCCGCCACTGTTTTTGAAAGTTCTTCCAAAAGAGATTTTAAACTTTCAAAATTACCCCTTGCATTCCCGGTAAGAGTTTGTTCAACAGAATCAATTTTTGAAGACACACCGACAACGGAATCAAGAATTTTTGAAGAATTTTCCAAATCCGTAAGCGCTGCCTGCTTAAATTCATCTCTTAATGTCTCAACAGATGAGGCAACATCGGATATTCCAGAAAGAATTTTATCCGCATTCTGCCGTGTCAGCTCGCTAAATTCGCTTTGAAGACCGTTAACCGTCGCACTGACTTCTTCAATATAATCCCTTAAAGCCTCGTAATTTGAATTCGCATTATCCTTTGCCTCCGTTACAAGGAGCGACAAATCACCGGAAATTTTATTTAATGAACTGATTATTTCTTCCTGATTAACTTTAGGAGTATCAGAGATTAAAACTTTTAAACCGGCAAGTTCTCTTGCCTGCTCATCTATTTTGGTCTCAAACTGTTCAAAGTTCTGGTTTGATGATAACAAAGACGACTCATTTTTCGAGATAATTTCTTCTTTTACGAGCTGCAAAGAGGAAATTACTTCCCCAAGACCTGCTTTCAAATCGCCGTAATCATCCTGAAAATCCGAAGATATACCGCTTCTCAAAGAATTAACGTCATTTGAAATACTTGCGATATTTCCTGAAATTTCATCCAGCTTGTCCTGATAATTATTATTTAATAAATTACCTATGTCAGCCAAAATTTGATCAAGTCTGCTTTTTAAAGAAGAAAAAGCTTCCTGCCTTTTTTCATCAAGATTGTCAAAGCTCCTGTCAAAATCTTCTTTTACAGCTGAGATTTCTCCTGACAGATTTGAATAATTAAGATTTGAACCTTCTTCAAAAGCGTCCTTTAAATCATTTATTCTGCGGACAATATTTTCAAAATCATCTCTGAAATCCAAAGCTTTTACAGTTATAAGGATATTTTCTATTCTCTCGGTACTATATGAAAGCTCTGCATTTAAAGCCGAAGAATTGTCAATAATTTTTTGGACAAAATCGGCTAAATCCTGTTTAAAACCTTTGAAATCAGAATCCGTCACTATATTGTTGAAAGAATTTTCCAGTTTTTCAAATTTTTCGTTAAGCCCGGAGGATGTATCGGATGAAGTTTGGGATATAACTTCTCTTAATGAATCAAAAATATTTTGAAAATGCGAAATACTTGCAGGCAAACCGTCTACACGCGATATAAGATTATTAATCCCGTTTTTCACAAGAATTAAATCTTCAGAATTGTCTAAATCATGGATAACTGCAACTGTTTCAGTTAGCTTATCTTCAAGTTCCTTAAAAGAATTTTCTATTTCGGAACTTATGCCTGACAAATCAAGAGAAATTTCGCCGGCTAAAGTATTCATTTCATCTTTGGTAAGAGAAGCCACCCCTAATTGGTTCAATTTTTCGTCAAGCTCCGTCAAAATATTTTTCTGGGAAGCTATTTCATTTGAAAAATTGCCGATATTTGTTCTCAGAGCATTAAAAAGGTCTTTCAGCTCGGAAGTTTTTGCAAGTTCTTCATTTGCAGCAGAAAGGTTATTAAAATAATTTGCTGCCTCATTAAACTTTTCAACAGTAATACTGTGTTTTTCATCAACAGATTTTTTAAGCTCCGAAATATAAACCCTGATTAAATCAGTGGCCTCATTATCATCAGCCATCATATCAAGTTTATTATTAATTCCGGTTAAAACTCTCTCAACATTTTGTACATTATTTTCGTTTTCAACACGCATAGTGTTTATTATTTCAGCAATTTCATCAACTGTTAAAGCCATTCGTTTTCACTTTCTTAAAAAAATATCCCTCTGCAATATATTTTACCAGAACAATATTAAACTATGCAAACTGTTAACTTTTAATATTACAATTGTAAAGATGTAGTGTATCTTTTTTGATTAAGTGATATAATAATATTCAGACAATAAAATGTTTAAGAGGTGTAGATGAGCTACATAGTGATAGATAAAGAGAAATGCAAAGCATGCTATTTGTGCATGGAAGAATGCCCCAAAAAGCTGTTAAAAATCAGCAAAGATACAAACGGCCTGGGAAATCACGTTATAGAATTTAACGATCCAAATCATGAATGTCTTGGCTGTGCAATGTGCGCGACAAGATGCCCTGATCTTGCTATAACAGAAGTTTACAGAGGATAAAAAGTCCGATTAATAAGGTGTATAAAATGAGCACACAATGTTTAACTAACAAAAAAGTATTAACAAAAGGAAATTATGCAATAGCACAAGCTGCAGTTCTTGCAGGCTGCCAGTGCTATTTTGGCTATCCGATTACCCCGCAGAGTGAAATCGGAGAATTTATGAGCGGAAAAATGCAGGAATTAAACAGGGGATATGTTTCTGCCGAAAGCGAACTCGCTGCAATTAATATGGTGATAGGAGCCGTGTCAACCGGCGTAAAAGCCATGACATCATCATCTTCCTGCGCTGTTTCTCTAATGCAGGAAGCACTCTCTTACGCAACAACTGATGAGCTTCCGGTTGTACTTGTAAGTGTTATGAGAGGCGGCCCCGGACTCGGAAATATCTATCCGTCGCAGGGAGATTATTTCCAGGTAACAAAAGGCGGAGGAAACGGCGATTACAACCTTATTGTACTTGCGCCGTCCACTGTTCAGGAATGCGTTGATTTAACCTATAAAGCTTTCTATCTTGCGCAAAAGTACAGAAATCCGACAGTATTGCTTGCTGACGGACTCTTAGGCCAGATGATGGAACCTGTTGAATTTTACGATTACCCGTATCCGGAAATAGATACATCAGACTGGGCGCTTACCGGTGCAAAAGGAAGAAAATCAAGAATTATACGTTCATACGGCCCCCTTGCAGAGGACAGATGTGTATTTTTGGAAAAACTGTTCCAAAAATACAAAGTTATTGAAGAGAACGAAGTTGAATGGGAAGAAATTAATACAGACGATGCCGATATTGTTCTTGTAAGTTTCGGCAGCACATCCAGAAATGTAAAAACAGCAATGAAAAAGTTACGTGAAAAGGGCATAAAAGCGGGATTTTTCAGACCGATTACCTTATATCCTTTCCCTAACAAAAGATTGGCTGAACTGTCCCGTAAAACTAAAAAATTTGTAACAGTAGAAGTAAATATGGGGCAAATGGTTAATGATGTCAAACTTGCAGTAAACGGCAACTGCCCTGTTGAACTTATTCATAAAGGGGTTGGCGCTCCGCCTTCAGCTGACGAAATTGTATTAAAAATTGAGGAATTATTATAATGGCAACACAAGTTTTTAAATTACCCGACTCTCTTAAAGGAGATGTAAAATATTCATTCTGTCCCGGCTGTGATCACGGTGTGGCCGTAAGACTTGTGGCAGAAGTTCTTGATGAACTCGGAATAAGAGAAAATACCATACTTGCCGCATCAATCGGATGTTCGGTTACACTATATGATTTTATAGATGTGGATTCTCTGGAAGCGCCTCACGGACGCGCCCTTGCAGAAGCAACCGGAATAAAAAGAGCAAAACCCGATAAAATTGTATTTACCTACCAGGGTGACGGCGACTTTGCCTCAATAGGACTGGCCGAAAGCATGCATGCAGCACTTCGCGGCGAAAACCTGACAGCTATATGTATTAACAATACAACCTACGGAATGACAGGCGGACAGCTCGGGCCTACAACACTTTTAGGACAGGTTACAACCACATCCCCGACAGGACGAAATGTTGAATATTACGGTTACCCGATTAAAATTGCGGAACATATTGCACTTTGCGACGGAACAGCATTTTCTGCAAGAGTTTCTCTAGATACCGTTGCGAATATAAGGAAGGCAAAACAGGCTATCAAAAAAGCTTTTGAAGTACAAATAAAAGGGCTCGGTTTCGGATTTGTAGAAATACTTTCAACATGCCCGACAAACTGGAAAATGTCCCCGCAGAAGGCTCATGAAAGAGTCAGAAACGAAATGATGCCGGTATTTAAGCCAGGAATATATAAAGACGTAACACTTCAAAATTAAAAATATTATGAAGTATAAAATAGATTCTGAAACAAGTTCAGAATGACAATAATACTACTATAAGAGGATAAACAAAATGGAAAAAAATTTTATAATAGCTGGATTTGGCGGACAGGGCGTATTATTGGCAGGAGAAGTATTGGCTAATGCATTTATGCTTGCAGGCAAACATGTTACATGGTACCCCTCATACGGTGCAGAAATGCGCGGCGGTACGGTTAACTGTGAAATAGTAATGAGCGATGAAGAAGTCAGCGAAGTAAATAAGTCTGATACAGATTTTGTAATTGCGCTAAATCAGGCATCATTCGACAGATTTTTATCAAAAATTAAAAAAGGCGGATGGATGATTGCAAATTCAACCCTTGCCAAAGAAATAAAAACAAGAACTGATATAAACTACCTTTTTGCTCCTATTACAAAACTTGCAGAGGAAGTCGGAAATATTAAAATGGCTAATATTCTTGCTCTCGGGCTTCTTGCAAAGGCAAGCAGGCTGGTAAGCATTGATACATTAAATCAGGCGCTTGATACTGTTATACCTCCGCACAGAAAGAATCTTCTGCCCTTAAATATGAAGGCGTTAAAAATCGGTTATGAGTATGATTTATTGCCGGTTTAAGTTTAAATCAACTAAAAAAACGATTTAAAAAAAACTGATTGGCTTTATTCTAATATGGTAAATTTGAAGAGGTCTTTCAAAGTGGAAAAAGAATTAACCCGATTAATAAGAGAAAAAGAAATTCAACTGGCGAAATTAAAAGAACATATTGATAAAAGTTCAATATGCTCGGATTTATACAATAAAGTCGTTTTAGAAAAAGCCATCCTTAAAAAAGAATTAGAAGATTCTAAAAAGAATAAAATTGTTATAAATATAAAAAATTTTCTTCCGCGGAAGAAAACTTTAATCTGTGATTATTTTAAAAAATAAATAGAAGAGGAGACGGAAACTGACAAGGTTTAGATGTCAGGAAGGCAGTTTTTCTGGCATACTGAATGTCTTCTTGACCTCCGAGTGTCAGGAGCTCATTTGCGGAAGTCCGGAGACCAAGAAGGCATGAGGGCAGGCCGTTATCGGCGTGCAGAGCACGCAAGTACATGTCATTGCGAGGGAGTGAAACGACCGTGGCAATCGCATAATAGTGAAGATTTGCCGATAATTAAACTAATCCGTGTTGCCGCCGCAATTACAATGCAAACCGTAAAATTTCATCTAAATTTATGATTACCTGAAAAACTGTTGCATTTAGTATTTTCATGTTATAGTTATATCAAGATATTAAGTGTTTATTATACAAATAAGAAAGGAGATGAACTATGACTGAAAAACGCGTATGGTTGTTCAAAGAAGGCAACGCAGACATGCGTAACCTCCTTGGCGGCAAAGGTGCAAACCTCGCTGAAATGACCAATCTGGGACTACCTGTTCCTCCGGGGTTAACCATCACTACAGAAACCTGTATGGATTACATTAACCACGGAAACACCATGCCTTCAGGGCTTATGGATGAAGTAAAATACTACCTGAAAGAAGTTGAAGATCAGGCAGGCACAAAATTCGGAGATCCAGAAAATCCGCTGCTGGTTTCTGTTCGTTCCGGTGCAAGACTTTCCATGCCCGGTATGATGGAAACTATTCTGAATTTGGGGTTAAATGACCAAACT
>CALVEX010000218.1 GCA_944326655.1 Candidatus Gastranaerophilales bacterium
TTTGTATTCCTCGAAAACTCCTTCATCTTTTAGAAGCTTCTCTATTGCCGAAAATACATATATAGGAGAATAATTTTGTTTCTTTTTACAAGCCGTTACAGCACCTGTTCTGTTTTTACGGTAACAATACAAATTCTTTGGCAAAAGTGCAATTCTGTCAGCCTTTATCATTGAGTGGAAGAAAAGAAGCTGATCTTGACCTGCTCGTATTTCCTGAAATTTTATATTATTTTTTATAAGAAAATCACGTCTGTATAGTTTTGTCCACGCTGTTGAAGGGAATCTAAAAATTGTTCTTTTTATATCTTTTGATGAAAAAACTTTATTCAGGTATTTCCATGGGAGTTTGTTTGCGCTGTATCCTCCATTTTTCTTTCTGCCGTCATAATATGAGTATGCCCCAAATATAAGTATATCTGTCTGTTTTTCATCAGCAGTGTCAACCATAATTTTTAATGCGTTGTCGATTATGAAATCATCTGCATCCGCAAAATAAACATATTCACCGCGGGCAAGCCGCAAGCCGTAATTTCGCGCGACTCCTGAGCCTTCGTTTGCCTTATCAATAATTACAATTCTGATGTCTCGTTTTTTGTAATCATTTAATATTTCCAAAGAATTGTCAGTAGATCCGTCATTGACACAAATTACTTCCAAATCTTTAAAAGACTGGTTCAAAATGCTTTCTAAACATTCACTTATATAATCACCAACATTGTATATCGGAATAATAATTGACAACTTTGTCATACTAAAATTATATGACAAAAAATATTTGTGTCTATACTCAAATATTGGGACTTATATCGCAGTTTACACCAGAAATAACTAAAATCGTCACCCTGAACTGGTTTCAGGGTCTGAGAATGATGAGATTCCGAAACAAGTTCGGAATGACATTATGACTGTATTTCCGAGAATGTCTGGTGTAAACTGCGATATAAGTCCTCAAATATTTATTTTAGTATTATCGTCCTATATCTGTGGCACGTTGAGCCATTGACTTTGTAATATTAATCAGAGCGAGGTTTGCTTCATAGGCTCTTTGAGCTAAAATCGCATCGGCCATATCAACTGCAGGATTTACATTAGAAGCCCTTATATATCCGTTTGCGTCAGCATCAGGATGACCGGGTCGGTAAATTTTTTCCCCCATAGTAGGATCTTCCACACAACCGTTAAATACAACTCCTCCCTGAAG
Organism: Candidatus Gastranaerophilales bacterium; assembly: GCA_944326655.1. Lineage (GTDB taxonomy): Bacteria > Cyanobacteriota > Vampirovibrionia > Gastranaerophilales > Gastranaerophilaceae > Stercorousia. Next base: position 1,202 of record CALVEX010000218.1, read on the forward strand.
ATAGGGTAAAGTTCCGACGCCGAAAACATCTTCTTTCATGGCATTCATAACACCATGAAATGATATATCCTCCGTTGCGTTTAAAACAGGAATTTGTCTGACATAATTCGGCGTATCCACATTTGCAATATTTTTTGCATGAATATCAAGCCTTCTGCCGTGTGCAGTTAAAGCATTTGAACCGATATTCATAGATTCCATTATACTCATTTTTTTTACCCTTTCCGACGAGTACCGTCAGTATTTTTATTTTTTGGTCAGTCGCTCTGTTTTTTACGCATTTTGTACTGGTTTAGACCGTACAAGTTTTATACAAAACCTGTGTGGCGGAGGCCACGCTCCTTCTTTAGTTTAGACTGTACAAATTTTATGCAAAACCTGTATGGCGGGTGGAGCGGCCACGCTCCCTATTTGCCGACATTGATAACTGTTTTCATTTCTGTAATTATATTAGACATTCTTCTTGTTGCCATCGTGTAAAAAATTGAATTTTGTTGTAATTCCATTAACTCATGCGCCGGGTCAATTTCAACATTCTGTTGTTCATCAATAATTCCGGACGGGCCTAATTTTTCAGATAATTGAGTTTCCAACGGACTGTTCATTGATCCGAGATAATCTGCGAAATTAATATCCCTGCGGACATACCCCGGAGTATCTATATTAGCAAGATTTGAACCTAAAGCTCTTTGTTTTTGGGCAATCAAGTCCATCATTAATGAAACTTTTCCCATATTATCCAGCGATGTGAACATTTTCATCCTTTCTTTTTTGTGATATGAGGAGCGGCTACGCTCCTTCTTTAGTTTGGGCCATGCAAGCTTTATGCAAAACCTGTAGGACGGGTGGAGCGGCTACGCTCCCTATTCTCGAATATTTATGGCCTTGTTGTACATATCATCTACAACTTTCATCATACGCATACTTGCAATCATCGAAGCATTCATCCTTAACATATCGTTAACAGAACTGTATATATTTGTATTTGAATTTTCGAGATTATTTTGGCAGAAACAGTCATGATTTTTCACAAGTTCGGGTTCTCCGGAGTCTTCTGTCGGGATAAGTTTGTTCATCCCAAACTGTTCAAGATTTTCCTGCGATTGGAAGCGCACAAGCGGGATTGTTCCTATCTTTTTAGGTTTTGCCGTTGCCCCGTCATAGGTAACGACTTCACCGTTCGGCTTAATTTCAAACTTGTAACAGTTTGCAGGAATTTTTATACCTTCACCGACAATCCAGTCATCTGTAGTAACAAGATAACCATTTTTTCCTTGTTTAAAGGCTCCGTCTCTGGTATAGGCAACCTGCCCTTCAGGTGAAACTACAGGAATAAACCCTACACCATTAATTGCCACATCATAAGGGTTACTTGTTATTTGAATAGAGCCCTGGCTGTAATCCGATCTTACCGCTCCTGTTATATATCCGTCTTCTTTGAGCATTTCTTCAAAGTTTACGGATTTATAACCTCTTGTGTTTAAATTGGCAAGATTATTAGCAACATAGCCAAGTCTTTCAAACTGGTTAGTTGCGTTGTTTACACTTTTTCTTACAATACCTTGCATGCTGTACATAATTTATTCCTCACCTTCTCTATGAAGTAGAACCTAACTGTGAAATCACTTTTTGTAAATTCTGGTTTTGAATCATGAAAATCTGTCTGTTTGCCTCAAAGTTTCTTATAATCGGCATCATTCCCAAAAATTCATTTTGTAATGATACGTTTGAAAATTCATTGTAACCCTGTTTGACCTGCGGGTCCATAACAATAACGCCGTTAGAGTCAACTACCCCGATATATCCGGCAGTTTCCAATTTCTTTGTATCCTTGTTAAAAACACTTACAAGACCTTTTGAATTAATTTTTATATCTTCAATTTTTTCGGGTACAACAGGCAGCTGAATAGGCACACCCGCACTTGAAAGTACCCTGTCATCTTCAAGTGTTAAAAGATTTCCTTCTTTATCGATTTTAAACCTTCCGTCACGTGTAAGTTTTACACCGTCGGCACTTTGGATTTGGAAATAACCTTTATTTGCAAGCGCAAGGTCAAGCGGGTTATCCGACATTGCAATACGTCCAACTTTATCATCTACGGTTTGTGAAAGCCCGTGTACTCCCAAAAATTCCGTAAATGAAGATACTACAGGGTCTTTTCTTTGGTATCCGATTTTATCAAAACCTATAACATTTTCATTGTACATTCCGATAAGCTCGCTTTGGACATGCATTGCCCTGAGTGAAGTTGTAATACCCTTTTCGCTGTACCTGATTCCACCGTGAATTATCATGACTACCTCTTTTTTATAATACAATCGGACAATTCTATATTTGTTTCAACAAATATAAAAAAAATCGTCCGTTTGTATTAGGTGTCATTAATTTAATGATTTATTAAGAAAAGTCAAATTTTAAATTATTATTCCAGCAGATATTTCGCCGAACAGCAGACGCGGAAATAACATCCCCTCCGGCCAACCCGCCAATTGTAAACGCTGCCCGCCGTTGACAGTTCTGCCGGGCTGCGCGCGCAGCGCCCTCTGCAAAAGTGAAAACGGATTTATTTCTTAGTGATGAGTGAAGCGAGTTTAGGTGAATAAGTTCGTTTCAGGAATTTGATATCGTTCCCTCGCCTCCGGCAAAGCCTAGAGTGCTCCCCCCCCCCGAATTCACATTTCTTAATAAATCTTTTCATAATATTGTCCCTCTTTTTACTGCAACATGTTTATTATAACATAGCTTTTACTCTTCTTCAAGTTCACGCCTTATATCGTCTACTGTTACATGTAAAACAGGAGAATTTTCATCCTTCCTCAAAACAACATCTTTAATCCCGGATTGAACAATAAATCTTTTACACAAAATACAGATAAAATTATGCCCCCAGATATACATTGTAGAACCCTTACATCTGTCCTGACCTGCCTGAATTATTGCATTCTGTTCCGCATGAATTGAACGGCAGGTTTCATATCTTGTACCGGAGGGAATATTGTGTTTAATCCTGTAGCATTCTCCGCGTTCATAGCAGGATTCCACTTTGGAAGGAGTACCGTTATAGCCCGTTGCCTTAATCTTTTTATCATCACCGACAATTACGGCACCTACCTGTGCCCTTATACAATTTGACCTGCTTGCACATGTCTTTGCCAAGTCTAAAAAATAATCTTCCCATGATTTAATTTCCATATGCTTTCCTCCTGACATATTTTAGTATAAAAGAATACCTCTTGCAAATGGATTTATACTATTATATTATGAGTTTATGTTTAATCTGTTTAAAAAGAAGCCGCTTAAAACTATTGATAAAGTTTCTTTAGATAAAGAAATCTCTCAATACAAAGGGAACGGAACAACAGGGGATGAAAATGGTGTGATAATTTCTCTCACATCTTTTCCGCAAAGAATGTACGAAATTCACTATACATTATACTCACTCCTAACCCAAACCGTAAAACCGGCAAAGGTAATTTTATGGCTCGGAGAAGAACAGTTTCCGAATCGTGAAAAAGATATTCCTGACAAAGTTTTAAAATTACGGGCAAACGGTTTAACTATAGGGTGGCATAAAAATCTGCGTTCTTATACTAAACTTATTCCGGCTTTAAAACAATATCCAAACAATGTTATAGTGACAGCAGACGATGACATATATTACGAAACAGAATGGCTTGAAAAACTTCTGGATAATTACAGAGAAAATAAAGATTGTATTACCTGCCACAGAGCTCATAAGGTAAAATTTGCAAAAAACAGCCTCGCTCCATACAAAAAATGGAATAAAACAATTAAAAAACAAAAACCGTCTTATTTAAACTTTTTAACAGGTGTTGGAGGTGTTCTGTACCCGCCGTGTTCTCTTTATAAAGACATTTTGGATGAAAAAACATTTATGGAGCTTGCTCCTCAGGCTGATGATGTATGGTTCTGGGCTATGGCTGTTTTAAATAAAACAAAAATTAGTGTTGTTAAAAACTGCATCAGAAAACTGACATATATTAACCCTGAAAGAGAAAGAGGGCTAACCAATGAGATTACCCTGTTTTCATCAAACAGAAAAGGCGGGAATGACTTACAAATTGAAAAAGTATTAAATCATTATCCGCAAATTATTGAAATTTTAAAAGAAAAAAATTAGAGTTACTGTCTGTAATTTCTTATACCGGTTGTAATCATTGATATGCCGTATTTATCACATACATCAATCAGGCTCTGATCTTTAATAGAACCTCCCGGCTGTATAATAAGGCTTATTCTTGACTGAACCGCAGAATAAATGCAGTCCTCTGCCGTTAAGACGGCATCGGATGCAAGGACAGCTTCTTTTGAATTATCACAGGCGTAATCAAGAGCATGTTCAACTGCTGTTATTGCATTTGTCTGTCCCTGAGCGATTGCAACCGCTTTAAAATCTTTGGCAATAACCACGGAATTTGTTTTAGCGTGTTTAACAACTTTCCAGGCAAATACAGCATCTTCAATCTGCTCAGGAGTTGGTTTTTCGCGTGTTACAACTTTAAATTTATCTTTGTCAAGTTCGCTGTTGTTTCTGTCCTGAACAAGCGCACCAAAAGGCGTCAGTATAATTTCTTCAACAGTTAGCCTTCTGTATTCTTTTAATGAAGTATTCAGCTTCACTAACTTTATATCAGAGTTATCCTTGAATAATTCCACTGCTTTTTCATCATAATCCGGAGCCACAACAACTTCTACAGACATTGAATTAAGATGTTTTGCAACTTCTTCATCAACAGGTTTGGAAAAGCCGACTACACCGTAAAAAGAGCTTATCGGATCGCAGTCAAAGGCTTTTGTGTATGCTTCATACAAAGAACGCCCGAGGGCAACCCCGCATGGTTTTGTATGCCTAATAATCGCAACACAATTCACGTCATAAAATTCACTCACCATATTAACAGCTTCCGTGACATTCAAAATATTGTTAAATGTCAGCTCTTTTCCGTTAATAACTTCATAATCAACCATTTTTCCGGCTTTATAAACTGCACCTTTTTGATGCGGGTTTTCACCGTATTGAAGGTCTTTTAATTTTTCAAAATTGAATGTTTTAAATGTTTTATCACCTGATTCCTCCGCAAGCAGTGAATAAACAGATTTATCATAATTAGATGTAAGATTAAATGCCTTTATTGCAAGCTTCAATCTGCCAAATTCATTTGCATTCAGAGCGACATAATAGTCTATTTTATCCGTGATTACCGTAACATTTTTATAATTCTTTGCAGCCGCCCGCAATAATGTAAATCCTGCAATATCTATTTTTTCAATAATTTCATCTGTATTTTCGGATTCCAGTTTAAGTTTTTCAAACGGGCATAAGTTAACTACAACCATATCAAAAGGTTTTATTGCAACACGTTCAATATCAGTCATTATTCTTGAATTTTCGCCATTTGAAAGAACAGCTGCAAGAATTGTTTCGCTTAATGCATTATATTCATTTGACAAAAGTCCCGAAGTATTGGAAAATTCCGCTGCATTAATAACTTCAATATCAGCATTTTTTAAAACATCAAATGTATCACCGGATGCCACAATTTCATAATCAAACTTTTCTACAAGATTTTTTGCAAAATCTATTAATCCAACTTTGTCATATACACTAATAAACGCACGTCTTTTCATATTTATACCATAGCTTACGACTATCTTAAAGGCGCTTTATTTTGTTTTGCATTAACTTTTTAAATTTTTGTGTTATCGCATTAATCAGTCAATGCACTCGGATGCTGCCGTCATTGAGAATTAGTTTGGCTTTTTCTTATCCCTCGCACCTGTTTTGCTTTGTAAACTTTCCTTTCTTTTTTTATTATAGCATTATAATTCAAATTTGATATCTTCTTAGCATTTCGTAACTATTTAATGAATTTCTTGAAATAATTTCTTTGCTATATTATAATCAAATCTGAAAGAGGGAAACAATGGTAAGCAACAGAATTACGGAAGGCGTAGGAAAAAAGATAGTAGAAGCCTTAAAGCAGCAATCAGATATTGAAATTCAAAGCGTAGTAGATAATCCGGCAGAAGCGGAAAATCTGCCAAATAACAGTTCCGATATTGAATTTGTAGACAATGAACAAAATGATATGACTACAGAATTTCAAACTAATGAAGAATTTCAGCCCCATTTTGATGACAGTGTGGAAATTCATAATAATAATCAATATACTGCACCGGGTATGATGTCATTTACTCAGCCTGCACCAATGAATGATTCTTTTGCTGCTGATTTAGACGGTTTTGAAATTCCTGCGAACATTGCAGTTTTAAAACAACTTATTAACCAGCTGCCGGCTGGCGTTTCCAAGCAAACCGGCGCACAAATTATTAAGCAGACAATGGAAGCGCTTGGCATCTCAATGAAAAGTGTGCTGCAGGAAGCCCAGCAGGTTCAGGAAAGTTTAAATAATTCATCGAGAGAATGCCAAACATCAATTATGGAATACAAAAAACAAATCGGCGTTCTTGAAAGGCAATCCCAAAAATTACAAAGACAATATGCAGCTTTAAATGATATTATAAGTCTGTTTGTTCAGACAAATATTTAATAAAAAACCGGTTGTTTCTAACCGATTTTTTATTAAGATTATCTATATGAGAAGGATCTTTGAATATTTTTTTCTATCATACCTTGACATGACTGGTATTCTGCCTCTATCATATTAAGCCGTGATTGATACTGAAGCATCTGAGCATCAAGCTTTTGTTCCAAAACCTTTAATTTTGCCTGCCGCTGCTGAAGCATCTTAGTTGTAGGAGAATCAGGATCAAAATCATTCCCGACTTCCATCAAATCACTGACTGATTTTGATAAACCCATTTTTGCCTGGGTAATCAACATTATCTTATATTCCAGATCTAATCTGGTTTGTTGAAGATATAATAACCTGATTTGTGAGTTGATTAATCCCATTTTATTTTTCCCTTATCTTGTTTCGTTGAGGTGACTGCCTCTGTTATACGCATGCTGATTGTTTTCTGCAATCAACTGTTCCATTTTTTGACACTGATGGCGATGGTAATTAAGTCTGTACTGTGCCATCTTTCGTTTCTTATTCATTGTCAGGAATTCTTTTAACCCTTCAACGAATGAATTTTTCATTGCCTTTAAAGGATTTTTCCTGATTATAAAATTCTTTGAATATATTAAGAAATCAATTATTCTTTTTATATTCATCTCTAAAGTATCACGAAGCATTTTTCTCCTTACACTTTAGACCTACATGTATATTAAAACAATTCGGAAACAAATATTGCCATGTTTGGAATAATTTGCTTAACATGTCTTAACTATTTTCAGCCTAAAGTAATTTACGTACTTATTCTGTTACGGCTAATTCCATTAAAAACTTTAATAAAATAAAAAACTTGTAAAATAATTTTACAAGTTTTGAATAGCTTTGCTGTCACCTTCAATAGATTCTTTAAGCATCTTCTTCACAACATCTCCCTGCGTATCAAGCATTTTACAAACAGTTTCAATGTTTCTGACCTTATTTGAAAGAATGGTATCAGCGTTCGCCGTAATATTTCCCGTTACATTCTGGTAAGCGGCCAATGCTGCGGATGAAGTGCCCTGCATAAGGTTACCCATAACCAGAGCAGGAAGACCGTATTCACCCAGATACGGAGCAGCAGCCTGCATAATTCCGCCCCATCCGGATATCACACCGGCAACAGGCAAAACTAAATTTTTCATAGAGAAACCATAGCCGTTTGCCGCGCCGAGTCCGTATGCGGCAGCACTTGCGACATCCGCAATTCCTCCAATACCGGACGCATAACCGGTTGCAACACCCGTATCCGTTCCCCATCCGCTTACAATTGAAGAAGCGCCTCCGGTTGCATAACCGTCAAGCCCCCAGGATATAGGAGCAGCTCCGCTTGGAAACCCAGAATAGTTGTATAAAGAATCAATTCCGTATGATGAACCTCCGCTAAAAGTTGATGCATAAGAAGTTCCGGGAATATTCATTGATTCAGAGGCTCCAAAAACAGCAGCAAAAGATGACGGAGCAAGCAAACTTGCCAAATTATATAAAAAGCCGCCAGTCATACCAAAACCTGATCCCAAACCGTTTCCCGAAACTGTTAGATCTCGGAGCTGGTCATAAGTTTCCCACAACTGGGCTTTTGCATCACCGCTTGCAGAGCCGAATTTATTTGCTATTACCAGCTAACTATTGTTTTTGTATGACATTTAAACCTCTTAATATTTTACACTATACTACTCAAAAGTTTTGAATGTAGATTCGATGTTCTTTTCAATAACTTTCTGAACCGCTTCCATTTGTGTTTGCAAAGCCTCCTGTTCCGTATCAAGCTGCCTTAAACGAAGTTCCAGTGTTCTGTCCTGTTCCTGAATTCTTTCCGTTTTAGCGTTGATATCGGCAATAGCCTTTTCATAAACCTGCATATCATAATTGTACTGATTCATAGCATCCTCATAAGCAGCTTCATCCGTAATAGTTTCAGTACTTACTGTATATGTTGCGGTTGAATCTTCAAACCGGATACTTTGCGCGCGCCCTGATTCATCAAAATCAACAAAAGCTTTTTGTGTTCTTTCGATTTTTGTCTCAATATTTTCCGCGTAATATGCCTTTAATTTATTTTGATTTTCTGTAGGAGTCGAAGGGTCAGGAGCTGAAATAGCCGAAGCTGTCAAATCTTCTAGACTTGCAAAATATCTTCTTCCCTGATATTCCCATGTATAAATATTATTTGATGTTGCAAAATTTTCATTTGGAAACTGGTCACAAATTTCTTCGTAAGCAAGTCTCTGATCAGGGTCTGTTTCATCATAAGCAGACAATTCACAGTTGCCAACATATGTCGGAACACCCGATTCCACAGAATAAGTATTAGCATCAGCAGTTCCAGCAACTGCATTATCCAGTTCGGTACGTGTTGTAAAATTCATATTACCGTTTGCATCTGTGTAGACAAAAATATCAGCCGGATCGGTGTTTGCCAAACTTGAATAATCCTGACATATTCTCTCAAAATTATTTCTTTGTTCTTCTGAGACAGAATCATAATTCTGAAGAGTTATACCGTTTATTGTATAAGTATCCAGGGTATCATCATAAGTAACCTCAGCCCCGGGAACAGAATTCTGTACACTCGCTGTTCCAATAATAACCTGCGGGTTTGACCTGTTGACCTGAACACCTGTAAAAACATCCGCATAATGGTGATGTGTTATCAGGTAGTTATAATCCGGATCATCAGTAATTGATGTCATGTCAGTAATAGTTTCACCGTAAGTGCCGTCCTGATATGAGTATTGAACAGTCGTATAATCCTGGGTGCTGGGAGCTGTAGGAACTTCAAGAGCAAGTAATTCATTAAATGTATTTGCACTCTGGTTAGCCAACGCTGTTCTAGCCTGGTTTATCTGTTGCCCTTCATATTCTACGTTAGTTTTTCTAGCTGTTAATCCTAAATATCTTGCCTGTGAAGCTGCCATACCCATAGCGGTCACTCTCCTCTGTATTTATAAAATTCTACCTTACGGTTTTTGTATAATGATATTTTTTAAAAAGTCAATATTACTATAAAGATTATACGATATTTATTAAAAAATATATATGTACAATGGCTAAAAATCATACGTTCGGATGACATATTTTGTACTAAACTTATTAAAATTTCATATAGTTGTTGAAAAATCAAAAAAAAAGTTTATAATAAGAAAAAAGGGGATTTATATCGCAGTTTACACTAAATGTCTCAAAAATACAGTCATAATGTCATTCCGAACTTGTTTCGGAATCTCTATGTCGTTAGACCCTGAAACAATTTCAGGGTGACGCTTTTTACCATATTTGGTGTAAACTGCAATATAAATCCCGAAAAAAGAGAGGAGTTTACTTATGGTTAAGAATAGAAAGCCGGGGAATGGATCAAATTTACGGGCAAACATCCGGTCGGGAAGAAATCATCAAAAATTTTGTTGAACAATATTTTGTTCCCTACATTAAATCAGTAAATAATTATGGAATGATTACATTTAAAAATATAGGCTATGAAAATATCTATTATTTAAACCGAAATTTGGATAATGGAATAAATAGTCAAAGATATATTCTAAGCCTGACAAATGGTTCAATCATAGCTATAAGTCTTGATTCCGGATGTGATGGACAAGTAACCGACGATGGAGAAAACGCAACCTGTGAAGGCGGGTCTTATTATACATATATTTACATTATTACAGATATTAACGGTTTACAAAATCCAAATACTTACGGAAAAGATATTTTTGTAATGTCAATGAAATCAAACAAATTTGGTTTTTACACATACGGCAGCAATAGAACCGGACTTTTAAGCTACTGCAATAAAAACAGCGGATATGAAAGCCGGCACTGCGGAAGACTTATTCAATACGACGGCTGGCAAATTAAAAATGATTATCCATGGTAATCCAAAGAGAAACAACCACTTTTAATAAAAAGTGGTTGTTTCTTTATTATATATTATATATTTATAATTATTCTTCTTCCTGATTTTCAGGTTCTTTTTCGCCTATCTTCTCTTCGTTTACCGTAAGAGCAATCCTTTTGTCTGTCGGATTAAACTTAAGAATATAAGTATCAACCTTGTCACCTACCTGCAAAATACAATCTTTTTTATTCTGCAGCTCCACAACTTCTGCATGCGGCAAAAGTGCTTCTACACCCGGGAATACCTCAACAAAAGCGCCAAAGTGTTTAATTCTTGTGATAGTACCTTCAACTTTGTCACCTTCTTTAATTTGTTTTTCTGCTTCTACCCACGGGTCGGGTTCAAGATTTTTCAAGCTTAACGATACACGCTGTTTATCATGGTCAACGGCTATAACCTCAACATCTATTTTATCACCGACATTTAATATATCGGTCGGGTGGTCAATCCATCTCCAGGAAAGTTGTGATAACGGAAGCAGACCGTCTATTCCGCCAAGATCAATAAATGCACCAAAGTCAGTAATCCTTACTACATCACCTTTAACAATCTGACCCGGTTCTATCTGAGAAAATACATTTTTTCGTGCCTCGACCACAGAATCATCATAAACCTTTTTATTAGACAAAATAAAGTTATTCTGCTGCGGGTCGAGTGTAAGAATTTTTAATTCAAGTTTTCCGCCTACTTCCAATTCGCTTTCTTTTACTCGAAGCTGGGAAGAAGGTACAAAACCTCTTACTCCTGAAATTTCAACAAGAACACCGCCTTTAACAATACCGGCAATCGTTCCGAGAATTGTTTCATCAGTTTCTTTTGCTTTTTCAAGTTCTTTCCAGGCATAGGCAAGATCAACTTTTTTACGGGACAGTAAAAATTTACCGTCTTCATCTTCTTCTTTGATGATTAAAAATTCGTATTCTTTGCCTTTTTCATACTTTTGTTCAATATTTTCGTCTTTGTCAACAGCTTCACGGGTCGGCACAACCGCAATAGTTTTAGCACCGATATCAACCATTACACCCTGACTGTCATAACCGCATACGATGCCTTTGACCAAGTCGCCCTTTTGAAATTTGTAATCATACTTTTCCAATAATTCTTCAAAACTTAACTCTTTTGATGTCATTTTTACTCCATTTGTCTTATAGACACTGCTTTATCAATTACCTTGCGACTATTGTAACAAAAGTTTAAACATTTGTAAAGTTTTTGTAAACTTCTTTTACAGAGATTATTTCTTTTCCGAATATTTTAGAAAAGCTTTATAAATTTCTTCAATGAAACTTACACCGTCTGCAACCTTTTCTTCCAAGCCCAACGCAACATCTACAGCGTACTTCCATACATCGGAAGGAGAGCCGGAAACGCAGTAATGTTCCTTCACTTCATCGTCTTTTAAAATAAAACAGTCAAAACTTTTTTCATCTTTTAAAAGATATGCCTGCGGGTGTCCTTCGCCCTGTAAAGGGAGTTTTACCATTTTCATCCTGAACATATTTGAGTAATTTTCGATATCAGCAACATTTTTTAATTTTATATTCATATAAATCCTTTTTCTCCAGAAACGAAAATAGAATATAAAAAATATTCCATTCCCGTTGCTTTTAGTTAATTAACAATTTTTCTTAAGATAATTTTATGATTCAAAGTAAAATTATTTTAGATTAGACAAAATATCAGAGTTTACGTGGATCAATCAATTTTCCCCAAATATCAATGCCTGGTTCAACCAAATTGTCCAATTTACTCAAGATACAAGCAAATTCATTATCTATATGTTCTGGCTTACCATAAGCTCCACGTGCACCTAAAATTTTATTATGTTTTACAATAAAGCAATCACAGGCATTATCTCCCAAAGATATCTTTGCGGAACTTCCGTCTTTTAAAGGGACACTTGCAAATTTTATTCTACCTAACTGTTTTGCACGATCAACAAAATTAATTCTTACAGGGTTAACTTTAACCATTTTCATCATCCTTTCTTAAAATTTTTTATATTTTTTATCTATTTAACAATGTCTAATTATTTAGCATTAACGCATTTAGCTACCAATTTACTGACTACAGCATAAAGCTGGGAATTAACATGTTGTGGACTACCAGAAGCACCTCTTGCCTCTAAAATTTGATCATTTTTTACAACAAAACAATCAAAGGCATTTTTGCTAATGCTTAAGTTTGCAGTACTTCCATCAGGTAAATTGAAGTGATCAAAACGACGTCCTAACTGATGTGCTCTTTTTGCGAAATCAATTCCAGATACCTTAACCATTATTCTTCCTTTCTGTAAATGCAAGACTAACTTTTTACACACAATATAAAAGCCGTAAATAAAAAAAATTGTCTGTATTTAATATGTTTGTAATTTTTCTTTACAATTAGTCTTTTAAAGAAGATATAAGATCCAGAATTGTCTTTTCCTGAACTTCAATTTCCGCAACCCTATCCTTTGTCTGTTCTATTAATTCTTTAGGTGCATTTGCAACAAATTTCGGATTATTTATTCTGCCTAGCATTGATTTTTTTTCTGCTGTCAGTTTATCCAATTTCTTTTGCTGTCTTGCAATTTCAGCATCTAAATCTATTAAGTCAGCCAGCGGTACAATAATTTTTGAAGCAGAAACAACAGCCGTTGCGGATTTTGCAGGAACAGGAGCATCCATATCAGAATAAGATATATTTTCAACCCTTGCCAGCCGCTTGATGTATGATTCAATCGCTTCAAAAATCGGTTTTTCAGACTCTTCCGCTCTTATTTCAATATCAAATTTTACTGATGGTGAAATATTGAAACTCTGGCGTAAATTTCTTAATGACGTAATTGTCTCAAAAACAAGTTCCATTTCCTGTGCTTCTTTAGGAAATTCCAGCTCTTCTCTATAAACCGGGAATTCCGCAACAATAAGCGCCCTGGCTGCTTGGTTGCTCGCGTTTAACTGGTCTCCCGCAAGTCTGTTCGCCCTCAGCTCGCAATCCGCTTTCGGGATTAACTGCCATACCTGTTCTGTTATGTGCGGCATAATCGGATGAAGCATTCTCAAAGACATATCAAGAACATATCTTAATACTCTCTGAGTATTCAATTTTCTGTCATCCTGAACGCCTGATTGACCTCCTTGTTTCAGGATCTCTGCTTTTTGAGATTCCGAAACAAGTTCGGAATGACCATTATTAAGTTGAATTTTTGCAATTTCAACATACCAGTCGCAATATGAATTCCAGAAGAAATCATATAATACATGTGCGACCTCTCCAATTCTGAAATCTTTTATATTTTCATTAACCTCTTTCGCGGTTTTATTTAATTTATCCAAAATCCATTTATCAGCAATTGTAAGATTGCTAAAGTCAATATCTTTATTGTCAACACCGTCAAGATTCATTAATACAAATCTTGAGGCATTCCAGATTTTATTCGCGAAATTTCTTCCGTATTCAAATCTTTCTTCGCTCATTTTAATATCCTGACCGCCGTAAGTACACAAAGAAGTCATTGTAAATCTCAAAGCATCACAGCCGTATTTATCAATGATTTTAACCGGGTCAATTGTATTACCTTTGGATTTCGACATTTTCTGGCCTTTTTCATCTCGGATAAGACCGTGAATATAAACGGTAGAAAACGGAGCTTTCCCTGTAAATTCAAGCCCCATTGTAATCATTCTTGCAACCCAGAAGAATATAATATCAAAACCTGTTACAAGAGTTGTAGTCGGGTAGAATTTTTTGAAATCTTCACTTTCGGTATTCGGCCAGCCCATAGTAGAAAAAGGCCACAAACCGGATGAAAACCAGGTATCCAAGACATCAGGATCCTGTGTATAATTTTCTGGATCAGGATTTTCTCTTGCAACAACCATTTCACCGGTTTTGTTATGATAGTATGCGGGAATTTGATGTCCCCACCATAACTGACGGGAAATACACCAGTCGCGGATATTTTCCATCCATCCAAGGTAATTTTTCTCCCATCTGTCAGGCACGAATTTAATCCTTCCGTCTTTAACAGCCGCGATTGCTTCTTTTGCAAGAGGAGCCATTTTTACAAACCACTGTTCGGAAAGAAGCGGTTCAATAGTTGTTCCGCATCTCTGGCATTTGCCGACATTATGTTCATGATCTCTTGTTCTGAGCAAAAAGTTATTGTATGAAAGCATTCCGACAATTTTTTCTCTTGCTTCGTACCTGTCAAGTCCGTGCAATTCCTGAGGAACCTCGCCGCAAGCCTTCATTGTGCCGTCATTATTAATAACCCAAATTGGTTTTAATCCGTGGCGTTTCCCGACCTCAAAGTCATTCGGGTCGTGTGCCGGAGTAATTTTTACGGCACCTGTTCCAAAGTTTTTATCAACATATTCATCTGCAATAATAGGAATTTCTCTGCCGGAAAGAGGAATTATAACTGTTTTTCCGACCAATTCAGAATATTTATGATCTGACGGATGAACAGCTATTGCAACGTCACCAAAAATTGTTTCAGGACGTGTTGTTGCAACAATTATTGCACCGCTTTCACCCTTAAGCGGATATGAAATTTCCCACATATGCCCCTGCTCTGTCACATATTCCGTTTCAACATCAGAAATAGCACTGTTACAGCGCGGACACCAGTTTACGATATATTTACCTTTATAAATTAACCCTTTTTCATAAAGTCTTACAAAAACTTCTTTAACAGCTTCAGAACACCCTTCATCAAATGTAAAACGTTCTCTTGAGCGGTCAAAAGAAGCCCCAAGACGTTTGCATTGATCTAAAATTGCAGATTTATGTTCATTTGCCCATTTCCATGTTTCTTCAAGGAATTTTTCACGTCCCAAATCATAGCGTGAAAGCCCCTTTTCTCTAAGCATTTTTTCAACAACATTTTGTGTAGCAATTCCGGCGTGGTCTGTCCCCGGCAGCCAGAGGGTTTCAAACCCTGCCATTCTGTGATATCGCGTTAAAATATCCTGTAAAGTTTCATCCAACGCATGTCCCATGTGAAGTACACCTGTAACATTCGGCGGAGGAATTACGATAGAATAAGCCGGTTTTTTGCTTTTTGCGTCGGCCTTAAAATATTCACCGTCTTCCCAGAATTTATAAATTTTTTCTTCTGTTTCTTTAGGGTTATAAACTGTGGGTAAATCATCAATTTTAGTTGCTGTCATATAAAAAATCCCTCTTATTTTGTATGATAAAAAAATAACACAAAAAAAGACAAAAAAAAAGACAGGTTTATCCTGCCTTTTTTATTAAAATAAATTTATTACGCCCTTGGAATAGAATTTGCAATAATTTCCATTTCTTCCAAAGATGCATAAACGGCATGGCATCCGCAATCAACATAAAGGATTTGGCCTGTTGTACCGGTAGACAGGTCAGATGCTAAGTATAAACCTGCTTTACCAACATCTTCCAATGCAACATTTCTGTTAAGCGGAGATTTTGCAACAGCTGCTTTAAGCATTTTATCAAATCCTGAAATCCCTTTAGCAGCAAGGGTTTTAACAGCCCCGGCAGAAATACAGTTAACTCTGACACCTTTTTTGCCTAAATCCGCAGCAAGGTATCTCATTGAAGATTCCAATGCAGCTTTTGCAACACCCATCACATTATAGTTTGCAACAACATACTCAGAACCCAAATAAGTCAAAGCAAATACAGATGCGCCTTCATTTAAAATCGGTTCAGCATATTTACAAAGTGTAATTAATGAATAAGCGCTTACACCCATTGCCAAATCCCAGCCTGCACGTGACGTATCAATAAATCTTCCCTGCAAATCTTCTTTAGCTGCAAAAGCTACTGCATGAACAACAAAATCAAGTTTTCCGTAAACTCTTTCGCATTCTTTAAATACAGCTGCAACTTCATCTTCTTTAGTAACATCACAGCTCATAATAATTTTTGCGTCCATCTCTTCAGCAAGCGGTCTTACACGTTTTTCCATAGCCTCACCGGCATATGTGAAAGCGATATCTGCACCGGCTTCATAAAGCTGTCTTGCAATAGCATAAGCAATTCCGTGAGTATTTGATACTCCGAAAATTACACCCTTTTTACCTTCCATTAGTTTCATAATTTATACTCTCCTTCTTAAAAACATTCAAACTAAAATACCTGATTATTTTAGCATAAACAGAAATTTTAAGCAAATTATATAGGGTCTTATATTGCAGTTTACACAGGACATTCTCTAAAACACAGTCATAATGTCATTCCGAACTTGTTTCGGAATTTCATCATTATCAGACCCTGAAACTAGTTCAGAGCCTGCCCTGAATTCATTTCAGGGGTGACAATTTTAGTTATTTCCTGTGTAAACTGCGATATAAGACCTATTCTATAAGCATTTCGTCTTATATATCATCCCCAAATTGCTTCTGGTTTAACTAAGATCCTGAAATAAATTCAGGATGACGGAATGCTTATCAAATTCTAAATATTAACAAATGTAACAACATGAAAACATGCTGAAATCAGGCGTAAGAGAAAGTTTTTATATATTTAAGAGAGATTAACACGAGAAGAGAACTATGAGCGTTAATAACGTCTACAATCAAGCCAAAATAAACGCAGTTAAATCGGCTATGGCAAGCCAGGCCAAGAAAACTGTGCAAGCACAAAAACCTGAATACATGAAAATGACAGGTTCAATTTTTAATGCTCCTGGAGTTAAAGACTCTTCTTCAACAACAAAAACAGCCAGTACATTAACAGATTTAAATACCAGAAAAAGTATTAATGATTTAAATCAAACAGGAAACAGCCAAAATTCTGAAAGTTCATCCGGTACTTCTGCTCTTGACAATATTGAAAGCATAGATAATGCTTCAGATGGTAAAGCCGCAGCAAATGAAGCAGAAGCAAAAGCCGATAACGTCAAATCATTGACAAAAGAAACACAACAAGATGCTACTACGGTTAATAAATTCAGCTCAGATGCCGTTAAACTTGATAAACAAATAGAAAAAGATGATAAAAAGTTTGAAAAAGCTTTACAAAAACAGGAAAAAGAACTTAAAAAAGATAATCTTGAACTTCAAAAAGTTCTAAAAGAAACAGAAGCTGCACAAAAAGAGATTGATGATGCAGCAACTGAACTTGACTCTTTGCTGGCCTCTAATTCTTTTTCAATAAATAATGCAGAAGACGGAAGTTCAAGTGGTAACAGCGACAGAATTCAAGAGCTCCAAAGTATTATAGGAACTAAAACTACACTCGTCCAATCAAACGGCCGTGTAATTTATTCCCTCCAGAGAAATTCTTCAAGAACACTAAAACAGATGGGGCAAACAAACAAAGCCTATATAAGAACACAAAATACAAACCAAAAAAATATTGAAGAAAACCAGTCAAAAACAGAAAAAGTAATTGAGGTTGCAACAACAATTGAACAAGTTTCAGCGATGGTGTCACAGGTTGGCCAGGCAGTTAACTATGCAGGACAGGCACTTGTAGCACTCGGCAGTTCCACAAGCTGGCTTGCAGGTGCCGGTGCAGCATTAATTTCTGTCGGAACAATAATGCAAAAAGTCGGTAATGTCGTAGATATGGTCGGGCAATACGGTCAGGCAGCAGCCAATATCACCAAAACAGCAGCCTACGCAGCTGACGGAAATTTAGCCGGAGCACTCCAAAGTGCAGCAGCAGCAATACAAACAGGTGTAGCAGCAGGTAAGAGTACTGCCGACTTAAAGAAAAACTTTACCCAAATTGATTCGCAGGCAAATAAGGCAACAGAAAAACTTGCAGCAAATCAGGCCGCAGCAGATAAAGTTGAACAAGCTCAAAAAGAAGCTGTAGCAGAACTTGGGGACAATGCAACAAAAGAACAAATCGAAAAAGCAAAATCTGATGCTCTTGGCGGGCTGAGTGAAAAACAAGCCAAAAAGAATATCAGCAATGACTTGCAAAATAAATTTGCAAACGGAGAGATAAGTTTAGATCAAAATCTTAGCAGAAAACAGCAAGTTGCCCAATTCGGAAGTCAAAACCAGGGCGCAATAGACGCTTCATTTACAACCGGGACAAGTAAAAATTATACATTCAAAAACATAACATCTGAAGCAGGAGGAAAGTCTTCTACGTCATTCTGGGATAAATTCCAAAAATGGGGTACTTCTCTCCAAAGTGCAGCAGCTTTATTTGCGGCAAGCAACAATCAAAATTATAACAACTATAATACTAGGTCGAGCTACAGACCAAATATAATTCTTGATGCCAGAACAATAGATATAATAAACAAAAACGAAAAGCGACAGGCAAGACTCAGAGCAAGATATTTTTAAAAAGAAGCCAAACTGAGATTAGCTTCTTTTTTTTATAAATATATTTATATTAATTTATTTTATCCAAGAAATATCATTTCCTTTTGCCCTTGCGGTAGCCTCTTCTTCAAGCATAATATTCATATAAAGAAGTTTGTTTGCAGTAGCCTGGTCAAGGTTTATAAATTCTGCTCCGGCACGTCTGCTATTGGCAGAAACAATCTTAACATCAGCGTTAATATTGAGATTTCCGTAAGAAATCTGAACCGGAACCACATCGCCGACTTTCAAATCATTATGATGAGTTACCGCAATGCCGCCTCTTGAGATATCAAGCAATGAGTCAATTTGTTCATTCTTTGCAAGCTGTACAGGATTTCTGTTATCCTGGGCACTGAAGCGCATATACTGACGCTTGTCTATTGAATTTACATTATAATCAACTACACGCTGTTTATAAGTATATTGTCCCATATCACGGTTAATAACAGGCGGAGTATCAGGATCATCATCCGAATCTGAATCTATATCAGTGTCAGT
Organism: Candidatus Gastranaerophilales bacterium; assembly: GCA_944326655.1. Lineage (GTDB taxonomy): Bacteria > Cyanobacteriota > Vampirovibrionia > Gastranaerophilales > Gastranaerophilaceae > Stercorousia. The sequence goes on from CALVEX010000218.1 coordinate 20,480, forward strand.
GTCGTTGTCTGTATCATTATCGGTATCACTATCATTATCGTTATCGTTATCATTATCATTGTCATTATCATTGTCATTATCGTTGTCGTTATCTGTGTCCGTATCATTATCCGTGTCATTGTCGTTATCTATATCTGAATCATTGTCAGTATCGTTATCATTATCATTATCATTGTCATTATCATTATCGTTGTCATTATCGTTGTCATTGTCGTTGTCATTGTCGTTGTCGACATCCGTATCCGTATCAGTGTCCGTGTCATTATCCGTATCGGTATCGTTATCATTGTCATTATCGTTGTCATTGTCATTATCATTATCGTTGTCGTTGTCGACATCCGTGTCGGTATCATTATCCGTGTCATTGTCGTTATCAACGTCATTATCGATATCGGTATCGCTGTCCGTATCGTTATCAATGTCAGTATCTAGATCCGTATCAGTGTCATTATCTGTATCGTTGTCTGTATCACTGTCATCATCATTATCGTTGTCGACATCTGTATCGGTATCATTGTCCGTATCATTGTCGTTATCAACGTCATTATCAATATCGGTATCGCTGTCCGTATCATTATCAATGTCTGTATCTACATCCGTATCAGTATCGTTATCTGTATCGTTGTCTGTGTCAGTATCATCATCATTATCATTGTCGACATCTGTGTCTGTATCATTGTCGGTGTCATTGTCATTATCGATATCGGTATCAATATCGGTATCCGTATCGGTATCACTGTCAGCATCTGTATCTACATCCGTATCGGTATCGTTATCTGTATCATTGTCGGTGTCAGTATCATCATCGTTATCCGTATCGGTATCTGTGTCATTGTCTGTATCACTGTCAGCATCATTATCGATATCCGTATCAGTATCGGTATCACTATCAGTATCTATCGGAATTATTTCTTCATCTTCTTTTGGAACAACAAGGTTATCATCATCCTCCTCAGTTCCTTGTTTATTACTGTCATTACCGCCGTTTATACCATCATAGCCGTTGTCGCCGCCTTGCGAGCTGCCGCCGTAATAGTAATTACGTTCTTCTTCATTTCTGCCGATTGCTGTAACATCATCCGGCCGAACAGCTTTCGCTCTTATAGAAATTGTGCCGTTATCAGAAGTAGTAATTTCATTAGTACGGTTATCTTTTACAACTGTTGACGGGTTAAATTTATGACCGGTAGAATTTGCCGGGTTTTCATTCGAAATTTCTCCTCTGTTGTTACCCATATTAAAGTAATAGCCGCCTGCGTAAGCGTTATCTGCAATCAATGTCAAATCTTGTTCTGAAGAAGGTCTTCCCTGCCCCAAACCATCAATTGTTCCGTTTTTAATTATGATAGTGGAATCAGCACGGTTATCCCAGTCAGTACCCAAATCTAAAGAAGTAATTGTTACTTTATCCGGATGAATGTTTCCGTTTGGTCCATAATAATCCCGAGCGTAAGTGGGAACTTCTCCCAAATGTTCCACATACATATTTTTGCCGCGGGTTGTCAGATTAATATTATCGGCGGCAGTAGTTTCTCTAATATATGTATCACCTGAAAATTCTGCATTGATGCTTCCGTTTCTTGATATAAGTCCGCAAACATTTGTATCAAGCTTTTTACCATCTTCAGAATCCAAGCCCTTTACATTAATATTATTAATTGCGAGCATATCAACGCCATATTTAGCGTCAGACGAATAATTCAAATTAGAATCAACATTTCCGAATTTTCCCTGAGTTTGTCTGAAGGTTAAAGCATTACCTGTTTTTCCGATATCACCGCTTGCAATTAATGAAATACCTGCACCTTCAACATTAGGTTTTGTTGCATCAGAAGAAGCATTGATTATGTCAAAAGCTTTTGAACCCTTTACGGAACTGTCTGCAAGCAGCATTACTCTGCCGTCAGCCTTAATCTGATCAACATTCAAATTTTTATCCAAACTTGCAATGTTAATCAAAGAAGCATTTGACCCTTCAGTGCTTGAAGCGTTAACAACACCGTCAACAGCAATATTAATTGATTTTGTTAAATCTCTTGCATCTGTTCCTATACCTGTGCATATACCACCGTCACAAGGACCGACTTCTTTGCCGATTGCACCGTTTTCAGCAGTAATAGTCAAATTATTACCGGCTTTAATAAGGTTTGCAGTTGTACCGTAATTTAACAGGTTTCCGTTAACGACACCGATATTTACATTTTTACCGGCACTCAAATAATCTTTGCCTGTATTATAACCAATCACAACATTAGAATTTTTATTTTCAATGTTAATATCATTGCCGGCATTAACCGTACCTTTAATATTAATGCCGTTTGCACCGGTATTACTCATATTAACATCTGAATTTGAAGTAATTTTACCTGTATTTTCAACAGTTACACCTCCGGAGCCCGTATTAATTATATTAACATTTGTTTTATTCCCTGCAACAGAACCTGTGACGTTTACTCCGCCTGCGGAATTTTGAATAGTAATTTCAGGGACGTATTCTCCATCGGCCTTTTGATATGAATTATTTACAATGCCATCAATATTAATACCGTCAACACCTTTATTAGTAATATTTAGTCTGCCGTTTGAGTCGATTTTAGCCGAAGAAGTAATATCTATGCCTGAATTTGCATTATTATTATTTATACTTGTTTTCTGAAGTAAGCCGTTTGACAAATTGGAAATATTTCCGGATATCAAAATTCCGCCATTACCGGTATTCGTAACATCTAATATTCCATTCAACTGATGATCAGTATTAACAAGATCACCGGATATAACTATACCGCCGCCAGAATTATTTATTGTTGCATTCCCCTGATTAGTCACTGTTCCGGCAAGCAATATACCATTATTCCCGGAATTAGTAATGTTTAATTGGTTGACATTGTCTACAATACCGGTTGTATCAATAATTATACCGGAGCCGTTATTGACAATACTCATACCTGTTAATTCATCATAACCACGGTTAATTACACTGCCTGTAATATTAATAGAACCGCTTTCATTATATATTGAAGAAGAACCTCCTTCATTTGACACTTTTCCGGATATATCTATACCGCCGGCTCCTGAATTTTTAATATTTGTGTTACTTTTATCGTTAGATAAAATACCCTTATTTGTTACTTCTCCAGAGATATCAATTCCTTTTGAGCCCGTATTTGTTATAGTTATATTACCCTCAGAATTATCACTTCTGGTATTGGTTACTTTACCTGAAATATCAATTCCGCCGTTTGTGTTTTCAATTGTTGTAGATCCGGTAATATTTTCTGTTATACCGGAAATATTTATGCCGTTAGAACCTGAATTAACAACGGAAATATTACCCATTGAATTTTTAACGGAGCCGGTAATATCTAACCCGCCATTTTTATTTTCTAAATAAGTATTACCTGTATTTAACACAGTACCGCCCACTAACAGACCGTTTGCCCCGGTCTCATTTACAGCGATTAATGTTCCGTTATTTGTTATGTTACCATTCAGTTTAATCCCCGTACCAGAACCATTATTGGTAAAAGTCATATTTCCGGAATTTGTAACAATACCTGTTGTATCAACAAGCAGTTCCCCGCCGGAATTTGTTACCGTCAAATTTCCGTTTGCATTTGAAACTTCACCTGAAATATCAACACCTTTCGAACCGGAATTGGTAATTTCTATATTACCTTCTTTACCAAAGTTTTTCACTGTACCGGCGATGTTTGTTCCGCCGTTTGTGCCGTAAGATGTGATAACAATATTTCCGTTATCATTTGCTAAGGAATTTCCTGAGCTTACACTGGTGTTAACGAGTTTATTAAATAAATTTTCGGCCTGTGTATTTGAAAGAATTTTTGTAGCGTCATTAACGCCTGCCATAACAAGAGCGTTATTTGTAATACTAACATCAGCTGCATTAATATCTATAAAATTACGTGCAAGAACTTTACCGTCAATTTTAACAGTTCCTGTACCGGGTTCACTTAATATATCTTCGTAATCCTTTGAGATAGAAGGATTATTAACACTGCCTTTAAATTTGTCATAAACATTCTGATCAGGTGTTAAAACAGAAAGAGACCCGACATTCAAAACACCTGAAGAACCGACAACCATACCGTTAGGGGAAACAAAAACCACCTGTCCGTCATTAAAAGCGCCGCTTTTATTTACAGAATTTACAATACCGTTGATATTAACAGTATTATCAACCAAATTAACAAAAGTAGACAAATCTTTGCCCTGCAAATGAAATATAAGATTAGCAATATCTCCTTCACTCAGGTTAAAATTATTATATTTTCTAAAGCCAATATCACCGTTCATTGCGGTAGGGTCAATATCATAAACACCATTGTTTCCTACAACGCCTGTAATCTGGGTAGCGGCTACCTGTAAGCAAAATGATTGCTGCAAAAAGAAACAAAATGTTAATGCCGATGCAACAGCTTTTCTTTTAGCGGTTTTAACCTGAATCATATTTTATATTCCTTTCGAGTTTTCCCTAATTTAGTTAATTTTTAACTTCCGGCTTTATAATTGTATCAGGAGCATAATACAATTTCTATTTTTTGTAAATTATACTTTACAATTACACACGAAAATCTTTAAAATATTAAAATTTAAAAATAAATTTTCTTGCCATATTGTTAAGAAATATTAACAAAACTAGTTAGCAGCTTTTCTGACAAGCAGCCAATAACAATAATAAAAAACCACGGTTAACAATAACATTTCCGTCAGAGCAGGCAGCTGTAACCATTTATTAAATGCATAATACAAGGCAGCAAACGGAAAAGCAGAAATCAGCATTTTATTTAATGTCGCAGAAGGATAAATAAGCCTTAAGCCAGGTAAAACAATAATTACACTTAAAAGAAAATATAAAAAATTAGCGCCTAAAGTTGCAACCCCGACACCAACCAGACCATATTTAGGTATTAGAAGAATATTTAATACCACTCCAACGATACCTGATGTTAATTTAATTATAAAATCAATATATGTTTTATTGGCAAGATGGTATTGTAGAGTTGTATAATCGGTTATTGCCATAAAAAATGTTCCGAAAGCAAAATACGGGATTAATTGGAATGCGTCCTGAAATTTTTCATTAGAAGAGAGCATGCTTACATACTCAGGTGCATATAAAGAGATTACCGTAATCACAGGCAGGGATATTAAGACATAATAGCCTGTAAATCTTGATATAATAGGCCTTACATCAATTCTTTCCTCATACATGTTTATAATCCGGGGGATTGCAGCAACAGTTATAATGGAAAATATCGTCATCAATAATGGTAATGTCAAACCATATGCAACACCGACAATTCCGACCTGGGAAAAACCGTGGATACTGTTCATAATGAACTTATTGCTTTGATTTATTATCCATGCGCTTAAAGATGTTGCGGCAATAGGAATACCGTACTTATAAATCGGTAAGACAGAATTCCATTCGATCTTTTGCAATTTAAACCATGACAATAAATTACTCTGGTAAATCAAAAGTAAATCTATTAAAGATATTGAAACTCCCATACCCAAAAGCAATGCAATTGCCCCAAGGTGAAAGAATTTTACAAAAAATATTGACAAAAGAATTGTCAAAAACTGGTTAACAATTGTTGATACAGTAAAAGACATTGATTTTAGCTGTGCCCTTAACAATTGGAAAAGCAATGCCCTTATTGCGACAGGAATTATAAGAAGCAATATTGCCAAAAAATATTTTACCGGAATATTAAAAAAATCATAAAAATGCTGTCTGAAAGTTAATGCTAAAACAAACATTAAAAATATATTTGACACAAGCATTGTAACAAGCGTAGTCAAATATTTCGGCATATCCTGCATCATCTGGTGATGTTTAAAAAATCTTAAGCCGGAAAGGCCGACCCAGTCTGAGAATATAATACATAAAAAAGAAAGCAAAGCTATTGATAAAGAATAAAGCCCGTATTGTTCAGGAGCCAAAAGACTTGTATAAACAGGAACGATAATTGCATTACCAAGCATGCCTATTATTTTTGAAGGCGAATACTTTAGCATGTCTCTAAATATTGCTTTTAGCTGTTCCTTTTCTACCTCTTTATTCTCAACAAATTCCATTTTATCCATTAATCCCGTAACTATTATATCACAACTACACTATTGTGCCAAATAAATCATATTCATCAGAACGCTCAATTAAAACATTTTCTATGTCACCGGGTACAACGGGATTTTCAGATGAAGCATAAACTATTCCGTCTATTTCGGGGGCATCATGTTCAGAGCGAAGAAGAACAACACCGTCATCTGTATAACCTTCAACTATACATGGTAAAGTTTTTCCGACATAAGACTGATTTATTTCCTTTGAAATTTTTTGCTGAAGCGACATTAATTTTTTATGCCGCTGTTTTTTTATTTTTGCAGGGACCTGTTCTAACATAGAGTAAGAAACTGTATTTTTTTCTCGGGAATATTCAAAAACTCCCATTTTTTCAAACTTTACACGTTTAACAAATTCATACAACTCGTTAAACTGTTCATCTGTTTCTCCGGGATAACCGACAATAAAAGCTGTTCTTATTGCAACATCCGGAATTTTATCCCTTATTTTCTTAATTAAAGCCTCATAATCCATAACAGGACGACGCATTGCTTTTAATATTTCCGCATTACAATGCTGAAGGGGAAGATCAATATATTTTACCACCTTATCAAGTTTTGCGATTGCATCAATAAGCTCATCAGTAATCTGCGACGGGTAAGCATACATAATTCTAATCCAGCCCAAACCGTCAATTTTATTTAATTCTTCGAGTAACTGAGGCAGAGACTGTTTTCCGTATAAATCTATTCCGTAGCTTGTTGTATCCTGTGCAATAAGAACTATTTCCGTTACACCTTTTTGTACAAGTTCTTTTGCCTCTTCAACTATATTTTCAATTGTACGTGAATGATACTCTCCTCTTAGCTGCGGAATAATACAGTAACCGCAATGATAATTACATCCGTCCGCAATTTTTATATAAGAGCTGGCGCCCACAGTAATTTGCTGCCGTTCAATATTTTCAGGATAAATATACTCCGGTTTTTCCGAAACCATTGAAACGTATTTTTTATTATTTGCAACATGATCTACAACTTCTACAATTTCTTTAATATCTGAAGTTCCGATCATTCCGGCAATTTCCGGAATTGCTTTTTTAAGCTCCCCTTTATATTTCTGGGGCAAACATCCGGTTACAATAACTTTTTTGCCGTCCTGAACAAGCTGGAGTATCGATTGCACAGACTCTTTTTCCGCATCATGAATAAAAGAACAGGTATTTATTACAATTATATCCGCATCTGTTTCGTCCAGTGAAACTTCATACCCCTTTTGTGCTAAAAGTCCTAGCATAAGCTCACTGTCAACAAGATTTTTGGCACATCCGTGGTTTAACAAAGCTATTTTCATAATTTACCTCATATTTATCCGAATTTTAGCACAAATAACAGCCCTTTTCAAGTAATCACGAGTATAGTCTTAATCATATAGCCGTTTTAAATAGTATTCATCATATAATGAATTTTATCATTATATATTGTACTTTATGAAAAAATATGCTATTATTTATGTTATGGAAAAAGATATTCAACTTGATACCGAAAACTTATCAAAACAGTTAAGATATTTGGCCAACATTGAGGGGCTTAACATGACCCTTTTAAAATATGCCGTTAACGAACTCTTTGATAAACACGACAGCGTGAGAAACCTTTATAACAAATTAAAACATAACCGCTTAAGGGTATGCGAGCTTGCAGAAATCGCAGAAGTTTTAAATTATGAAATTATTTTAAGGAAGAAACCTTAGCCTTTATGCCGTATCTAATCATTTTATTTATCCAATCCTGAGGCAATTTTGAGGCCAGACTTGCAAAAAATGCATCTTTACCTACAGTATAAGATGATTTTGGATTTTCCATCCCGTCAATTTTTACTATCAAATCAGTAACTTTATGGACATCCAGTCCGTTTGTTTCATTCCTTTTTGCATTTGCAAGCAGATATTGCATTTCTTTTTCGTACTCCCTGCACCTGTCAATAGATTTTTTATTGAGTGCAACTGCCTTTCCCCATAAGGGAGTTGCAATTACTCCGGGTTTAACCGAAATAACTTTTACATTTGACTCAACAGCCATTGAATTAAATAAAATATCCAAAGCTCTTTTAGATGCACAATAAGGTGCGACAAAAGGAAAAATTCCAAAACTTGCCATAGAACTTATGTTAATTATTTTTCCGTCTTTTAAAAGCGGCAGGAGCCTTTGTGTAAGGTCAAGATGAGAAAAAGTATTAACCTCAAACTGTTTCCTGATATCATCAATATCAATTCTGTCAACGAGACCGGCAACCACACATCCCGCAACATTTATAATTGTACCAACCCGCTCTGTTTCAGATTTAATAAATGCGGCAGCACTTGCAACGGAATCCTTACGTTCCATATCAATATAAAAAGGAATTACATTATCCGAGACCGCTTTTAAATCTTCAACATATTTTTCATTCCTGTATCCGGCAAAAACTTTATTATCTTTTGCAAAAGCTTCCAGCAAAGTTTTTCCTATACCTGAAGTTGAACCGGTAATAACATAAGTCTTTTCCATCATATTTCCTCTTCTGTAAACTAATCTGACATATAAGAATTGAACAACGGTAAATACAATGCCAGAGCAAGTGTTAATACAATACCGCCGATTACAATAAGCATTATCGGCTCAATCATTTTTGTCATCGTATCAATAATCCCGTCAAGCATCTTATCAATATATGAAGTAGCTTGCAACAACATGTCTCCAAGACTACCTGATTGTTCACCTGTTGCAATCATAAACAATATCATTTTCGGCATAACTTTTGTGGATCTCAAAGCTACTGACAAGTGCTGCCCTTGTTGAACTTTTAAAGTTGCCGTTTCAACTTTTGTCTTCAAAGTATGATTTGTAAGGGTCATATTCGCAAGATACAAACACTCAATGATAGGAACACCGGCGTCATATGCAACCTGCATAACCGCAATAAAGTTCGCGAAGTTTGAATATTCTATAAGAGAAGAAATCAATGGAATTTTTAGAGCATATTCATCAACTTTTCTTTTTGAAGGCTGCCAACGCATTACAAACACACAGGTACCCACAATAGAAAATACAATTATCGGAGCAAAAAACCAGTATGTCTTTAAAAATACACCCGCACTCATCAGTGTTGCAGTAATCCATGGGAGTTCTTTTCCCATGCCGTCAAACATTTCTTTAAATACAGGGAATACAAACATCAACATAACAAGTACGATAATAATTGCCAGAAGGATAACGAACATAGGATACATCAGTGTTCCGATAACCTTTCCGCGGATATTTGCTTCTTTGGTCTGTAACTCTAACAAACGCTGCAAGGTTTTTTCCAATTCACCTGAATCTTCACCGGCTTTTACAAGACCTATATAAACCTGTCCGAATTGATCAGGATATTTCGCAATCGTATCTGCAAAAGTCGCACCTGCCATAATCTGACGTCTTAATTCTTTTGCAACTTCCCTGACTCTAAGTTTTGCAGCATCATTTTCAATAAACATTAAAGATTCAATAATAGGAATACCTGCCTGAGCAAGGATTTGAAGGGTTGAGGTAAAATCAATACGATCCTGAAGTCCCAGTTTGTGAACCTTACCGCCTTTAACACCTTTTTTTAGTGCTTTTTCTTCTTCCTTGGATTTTTCTTCATAAACTTTTGTAGGGATAAAACCAAGTTTACGAATTGCCTCCCTGGCCTCTCTCAAGTCCTGGGCATCAACTTTACCTTTAACAATATCTTTACTATTCTTTAATGCTATATAATTATATATTGTCATATTATCTCCTATTCATTGACCACACCAAGTACTCTCACAAATTCATTTATAGTCGTTTCACCGTTAAGTATGTGATTTATACATGACTGGTTAAGTGTTCTCATACCGTTCTTTACGGCAGATTCTTCAATTTCCAAATCGTGCGCGCCTCTTGCTATCAATTTTTTAATTTCTTTAGTGATGGTCATAATTTCATATACGCCAAGCCTGCCTTTATACCCGGTAAAATCACACTTGTTACAACCTTTGGCACGATATATCGGTTTTTTTATAAATTCCTGAATATCGTCCTCATTCGCAATAATCTGTCTGGCCTCATCATGGGTTGCAAAATATTGTTCCTTACAATCGTCGCAAAGTTTTCTTACAAGACGTTGCGCAATAACGCCGGATAATGTAGAAGAAACAAGATAATCTTTTGCTCCCATTTCAATTAAACGGGTAACAGTAGCGGCAGCAGAATTTGTGTGAACCGTACTCAATACAAGGTGACCGGTTAATGCCGCTGATATTGCGATCTCAAGAGTTTCATAGTCACGAATTTCACCAACAAGAATAATATCAGGGTCTTGCCTTAATATCGCACGCATACATGAGGCAAATGTAATACCCGCTTTTGCGTTAATCTGTGACTGGTTAATACCTTCCAGCTTAATTTCTATCGGGTCTTCAATTGTTGTAATATTAACATCTTCATCGTTCAAACTTTTCAGTACAGAATAAAGTGTTGTTGTTTTACCGGAACCGGTAGGCCCTGATGTTAGAATAATACCATTCGGACAGCTTACCATATTTTTTATTTTTGCAATGTCTTCATCTGTACCGCCTATAAGTTTAATATTTTTATCAGCAGCATTCAAACTTACAGCAGGAGCCAAGATACGGATACAAACCTTTTCCTTTCCGGAAACAGGCAAAGTGTTAATACGAAAGTCATAAGACCCGTTTTTATACTTTATAGAAAACGTACCGTCCTGCGGACGTCTGTGTTCTGCGATATTCATTCTGGATAAAACCTTGAAACGCGCGATAACAGATGTTTCAACTTTGGGAGGAATATCAAGAACTTTTTGGAGCATGCCATCTTTTCTGTATCTTACAATATAGCCGTTAAGCCTGGGTTCTATGTGAATATCCGAGACTTTATTGTCAATAGCGTTAGTGATTATCTGGTTAACAAATTTTGCAACAGATCCGGTTGAATCTTTAAGCTGTTTATCAACCATATCTGCCAGAGATTCTTCAACTTCAAACTCCTCAGCTTCACTTTCTATCTGTTTAATTACTCTTTCAGTTTCCTTTTTCTGCTCACTGAAAAAAGTATTTAATGAGTTTTCAAACTCATAGTGAGTCATCAAAAGCTGTTTTGGATTTTGTCCGGTTAAATAAATTATTTCTTTCAGGACATCTGGTTTTACAGGAGTAACAACCCCTAAAATCAAGGTTTTTCCGTCAGAAGATATCGGAATAATTTTATTGGTTTTGATAAAGTCCTCAGGCAGGATTTTAATAAATTTTTCCTGAGATGCAAGCTGTTCCGGAGTAACCAAGTCATAACCGGTTTGAAGGTGCAGTATTTCTTTCAGCTGATCAAGTGTAATAAATCCCAATTTAAATAAAGTTGAACCTATAGGGATTTTTTGGCGCTTACTTTCAGCCAAGGCCTGCAAAAGCTGCACATCATTTATATAGCCTTTTTGGACAAGAAGTTCTCCGAGACGAACCTGTTTGGATGTTCCGTCATCAGAAGTATTTTTATCAATCTCTGGCTTCAAACTTGCAATTAAATCTGACAAATCCTGGTCAGGAACCTGTATAAATTTAATTTGCTGAGGGTAAAATTCTTTCAGTTTAAGATTTATAACATCTTTATCAGAAGCAGAATTGATAGCTACAAACAGGAAATTATCTTTAACACTAATTGGAACAAATTTATATTGTTCCAATAGTGTGCTGTTTACTTTATGCAGTACCTGCATATTGATACTGTTTTTTAACCTGTTTAGTAGTTCATTCATTTTATATCAATATTATATTTTACAAAGAGTTGGTGTTTCCAATAGCATCCTCCGTATCAGTAACAATTTTTGGAGTAATCATAATTATCATCTCATTTTTACTCTTTGTAGAAGTTGTATCTCTAAACAACAGGCCGATTAACGGAATATCTCCCAAAACCGGAACTTTTCCGACGTTTTTACGTTCCTGTTCCTGAATTAAACCGCCGATTACCAGTGTTTCACCATCTTTTATCCTTACATTTTTCAAGTCAAGGTTTCTTCTGGATAACAGAGTTGCCGCGATATATTCGCCGTTTTCATCCTCTGCCGTTTCCTGACTTGCAATTGTTGAATATTCCGGTTTTATATTTAAAGTGACATAACCGTCAGGGCTGATAAACGGGGTAATTCCGACTTTTATACCGGCATCTTCACCGATATTATAAGTTCTTGTTGCAACTACACCACCGGTGTATGCACTCTGTTCGGTTTCCGTAGTTTCAATATAATCCTGAGTAATATCAATCAATGCTTCTTCTCCGTTAGTTATTAATATTTTCGGATTTGCAACAATACGCCCTTTTTGGTTACTAATCAAATAGTTAATTGTATAAGAAATATTGACCGGACCGCTAAACGGAGCAAGTCTGTTAATTACGGTTGGTGTTTCACTGGTAGTATCATAAACATCATAACCGCTGCCGGTTATAAATGTCGGATACATTGGGTGTGTCTGGGTTGTGGTACCACTAAATGTTGCAGAGAAAGTGTTACTCAGGAATGTCCAGCTGTTATGCAGCTCTTTACTGCCGGATTCATTCATCTCGATAATTGAGACTTCAAGATAAGCCTGCGGCTGTTTCTTATCAGTTTGGGCAATAAAATCTTTTATCATCTCAATTTGCTGTTCCGAACCGCCGATAACATTTACAGTTCCCAGTTGTGAGTAATAAGCAACAGATAAATTTTGAAGGCCGAGAGCGCTCACTGCACCATCCGCTTTTCCGTCAATAGTACAAGCTACAGTCCCTTCATTCAATACCATTGCGCCGGATCCTCCGGAAGACCCTCCACTACTGCTGGACTCGGCGGCAGCACCTGTCATTATACCAGCCGCACCACCAGTTGCGCCACCGGTAGTGCCACCTGCAGCTGCACCACCACCTGATCCGCCCCCAGACACTGCGCCGGCTGCCGGCATTAACATATTACATATCATATTTGCCATCTCGGCAGGAGTTGTATGATTTACTTTAAATGTCATTGTTTGAGGTTTTTTATCAAATCTTTCTACAATTTTTTGAGCAATTGCCACATCATTTTTACCGCCGAATACAATCAGTTCATTGGTTGAAGGATTAGTAGTTACAATTTGGGTATTCGACAACCCTGCCTTATTCATAGAATAGATATTTTTATTAAGGAAATCAGCTAAAGCAGAAGCACTCACATATTTGACAGGAATTAATGTCATATCCTGCTTTGCGATATTAAATCCGGTTGCACTGGCCGGTGCAACAATTATAGTTTTGTCCTGAACAACATAGTTCAAATCATTTATTTCCATAACCATGTCAAAAGCATCGTTTAACGGAACATCTACAAGGTCGAGAGTAACCGTGCCCGAGACAGAATTATGAAAAACAATATTCATGCCCGCTTTATCAGCAAACATCCTCAAAACCTGTTTTACATCCGAATCACGTAAACTTATACTGATAGGTATATTTTTATCAGTAAAACTAACATCCCCTTTTAATCTCAACGAGTTAAGAGAGTTGTCTTCGCTACGCAGTACAGGCCTGCCCGTATCATTTCCGGGTTGCACTGTCCCGGCATCTTCCATTGCCACAGTTGTTAACAGCCCGTTTGAAAGGACAAAAGCCGTTAACATAAAGCTTGCAATAATTTTTCTTAAAATACTATTCTTCATATCTGCTCCTGATTGTTACATTTCTATTTATTTTTTATTAACGGAATTTTTAACTCCGCCAAATTTACTTTCCAGATTGGAAATTGTATTGAAATTAATTCCATCTCCGGTAAATAATTCACCTACACCTGCTTTATAAACATTGCTGCCGAACTGAACAGTCACCGTATCACGTCCGATAGACAATACCTTATATCCGTTTATAATATCCCCGGATCTTACGAGATAATCTGCCCCGCTGATATTGAGAATTGCTGACGGGTTAATTTTATCAAACATTATCCCAGATACTTTTGTTGTCATGACATCTGTTGCAGTAGAATCTACAACTATTGCTTCCGGAGGAGGAAGCAAATCGGAAGATTTCGGTTTCGGTTTTATTACAACCTTTTCAAATTCCGGAAGAAACGGATCTGATCTCCCCATATCTTCAACGGACATAGCAACCATTGAGGTATCATCTTTTGCTGCATCCTCATCTGAAACAATACCTAAATCATCATCTTTTGGAATTTTAGGTTTACCAGGCCGGTCTTCATCAGCTTTGCCCCTGTTTTCAGGCAGTTCTGTCGAAGATTTTTCTATATTAATATCATTAGAGCCGTTCTGGGTACAACCTGTAGTATTAAACATAATTACAGCCAGAAATAACACAAAAAGCAGTGCACCTATTTTTTTGTTAAAATCCCAAAATTTATCTGTTATACACTCTCTGCTAAATCTCTCTATAAAATTCTTACTCACTTGCCACCTATCTTTATTTTATCCGGTTTTAATTATATAAAAATATAATTATTACTGTATCAATTATTTGGTGTATTTAATTCAAACTTGATCCATAGTAATAACTAATTGTTAGTTTAACATATTTTATTAAATAGGGCAAAAAAATAAAAATTATTAAGAAAATTTATTGGAAATTATTGGTAACTGCATAAATATATTCTAAAATCTGGTCAAGATAATGCAAATCAGAGTTGCCGTCCAAAACAAAATCTGCATAGGCACGGCACGGCTTTACATATTTTTCTCCGGCATGAAGCAAATATTGCCAATGCTTAAAGGCATTTTCTTCATCCTGATTACGTTCCGTAACAGCACGCCTTATAATCCTGTCACGCCTTATATCACTTTCAGTTTCTATATATATTTTTACATCGAAGACATCTTTTACGTCTTCATACATTGTAGCAATGCCTTCAACTATAATAATTTTATCAGAACGAACATCTAAAGCCTTTGGAATTGATACTCCCGTTCCGTTTGGAACGTATTTCGGAGCTTTAATATCCATCCCTCCTGCAAGAGCCTCCAAGTCGCTTTTTAGTAAACTAAGCTGAAAACTATCCGGGGCATCAATGTCATAACCGTTATCACGCAGATTATCAAAACTCCCGTATTGTTTAATCAATTTTGAAATATCATTAAAGTAATTGTCGGTGCTTAAAACAGATACAGGCATGGAAAGCTGTTCTATTGTATTTTTAATTTCTTTGCATATCGTGGATTTTCCGGAGGCAGATTCACCTGAAATACCTATTAAAAGGCGTTTAGAAGGGTTGTTAATAAGGCGCTTTGTAAATCTTGATATAAATGTCGGATTTACTTCTTTAAAAACCGGCGTTTCACATCGTTTATCATAAGCTAAAATTTGTTTAAATTTTGTTTGCAGGTAAAACGCAAGAAATTCCCTTCCGGTTTTAGAATTGAAGTCAGGCTTCAAAATCTTATCATCAGAATTTAATTCTTTTTCAATTAACAGTTGCATTATATCGTCCATAAAAGTTATGAAAAATATAATACACAAGAAAAATTTTTTTTGCTAGTACGTATAAATAAATTTTACATAATGCATGTTATAGGAAGCGAAACAATCTGCTAAAGATACCTTGTTGGTACTTTCTTGTACCGACAAGAAAGTACCGCAAAGAAGCTCTCGGCAGTCACTACGTTCACTAATCAATTGTAATTGCTCAACCTAAGCCGGCTAAACTCGCTCATACGTCATTCTGAACTTGTTTCAGAATCTATAAAAATATTACGCTCAGACAATAGCCGGCTTTGTTGTTGTTTCGCAAACATTGATTGTTCACTACGCTAAATGCCGAATTATTTGTTTTATTGCGACGATAGCTTCGCGAGTGAAGCGTGCCGATGGTTTTGAGGTACTTTTGGCACTAAAAACGGATGAGAGCTGAGGCTGGAGTGGCGGATACGTTGAGCATTCGATACGCAATGTGTTAAACTCGAACAAACAAGCAGTGCCCCTGTATGGAAGACCCATCGGAGGCAAAGAAGGTAAGTTATATTGTTTTTCGCTTCCTATAACATGCATTATGTAAATAATAAAATATTATTATTTGTTATTTTTTTTTCTTGTATTATAATAAATTTATTAAAGGAGAGAGAAAATGGATACATTAACTAAAAATGAAGGGTTGATAACAAAGATTATCGGACCTGTTATTGACGTTGAATTTCAACAAGGCGAATTGCCGGAAATTTACACAGCTTTACATATTAATAAAGAGGACGGGTCTTACGTTGTAGCTGAAGTCCAGCAAATGCTTGGCTCAAACAAAGTTAGAACTGTTGCAATGTCCTCAACTGATGGTCTTAAAAGAGGCATGAAAGTTATTAATACAAATGAACCGATTAAAATTCCAGTAGGTAAACCAATCCTCGGCAGAATTTTAAATGTAACGGGAGACCCTGTTGATAAAATGGGACCGATTGAAACAGATACATATCTGCCTATTCACAGAGAATCTCCAAAATTAACAGATCAGAATACAAATATTGAAATTCTGGAAACAGGTATTAAAGCAATTGACCTTTTACAGCCATATCAAAAGGGCGGAAAAATCGGCTTATTCGGTGGTGCCGGTGTCGGTAAGACAGTTCTTATCATGGAATTAATCCACAATATCGCAATGGAACACTCCGGTGTTTCCGTGTTCGGCGGTGTAGGAGAAAGAACCCGTGAAGGAAACGACCTGTGGAACGAAATGAAAGAATCAGGAGTTATCGATAAAGTTGCTCTTATTTACGGACAGATGAACGAACCGCCGGGAGCCAGAATGAGAGTAGGACTTTCTGCTTTGACTGCTGCTGAATATTTCAGAGATTTTTCAAAACAGGATGTTCTTCTATTCGTTGATAACATATTCAGATTTACCCAGGCAGGATCGGAAGTTTCCGCACTTCTCGGCCGTATGCCGTCAGCCGTAGGATATCAGCCGACACTGGCAAATGAAATGGGTGAATTGCAGGAAAGAATTACGTCAACTAAAGACGGGTCAATTACTTCTGTTCAGGCAATCTACGTACCGGCAGACGATCTGACAGACCCTGCTCCGGCTACAACATTCTCACACCTTGATGCTTCAACGGTATTGTCAAGACAAATTGCATCACTGGGTATTTATCCGGCTGTAGATCCTCTTGAATCTTCTTCAAGAGTTCTTGATCCAAATATTATCGGAGAAGAACACTACAATACAACAAGAAAAGTTCTTGAAATTCTTCAGAAATATAAAGAACTCCAGGATATTATCGCAATTCTTGGTATGGATGAACTTTCAGAAGAAGATAAAGAAACAGTTAACAGGGCAAGAAAAATTCAGAGATTCCTGTCACAGCCGTTCTTCGTTGCAGAACAGTTCTCAGGTATTCCAGGTAAATACGTAAAACTCGAAGATACAATAAAAGGCTTCAAAGAAATTATTGAAGGAAAACACGATGATCTGCCTGAACAAGCTTTCTATATGGTAGGAACAATCGAAGATGCTATAGAAAAAGCAAAAACATTAAAATAGAAGTTCACAAGACAAGGAGGCAAGTTAAATGGCTTGCCCTCTTGTCATACTTCCTGTCATCTGAAAGGATTTTTTATGCATTTAAAAATAATTACACATGAAAGAATTGTATTTGACGAAGATGTTGATGAAGTTTATACAAAAACAACAGACGGGGAAATAGGTATTTTAAAAAATCACGTGCCTGTTATGGCGGCGTTGGATATTGGAGTTACTAAGGCCGTAAAAAATAATGACGCTAAATTTTTTACAACAATGGGCGGGGTTTTCCAGTTTAAAGATGACGAAGCTCTAATATTAACAACAACAGCAGAACGCGGTGATGAAATAGATGTAACCCGTGCAAAAGATGCTCTTAAACGTGCAAAAGCAAGATTGGCGGACGGAGCAGCCCAAATAGATGCAAAACGTGCTGAAGCCGCAATCGCAAGAGCTATGGCAAGATTAAAAGCAACTTTGAATAATTAAAATTTAATCGGATAATCATCCGGAATTTTCCATCCGTTCTCCTGTATTAATGCTGCGCAGGTATGATTTTGTATGTTACCAGGTCTGCAAGAATTTAATTTGGAAGAATGCGGGTGTCCTTTGCCATAAGGCTCTATTTGATTTGTTGCTCTGTTATAAATAAATAGAAAAGAATTTTTCCCGTCAAAATTTGCGCTGGAATATGTGCACCTGGAAAAATCGACACAGTAAAAAATAAATATTGTTGAACCCCCGGTAACCCAGCTTGTAAACCCGCTTCCGTCTAAAAATATTAACCTGTAGTAAGATCTATTGGCCTGTTCTTCTTTTACGGTTTTCAAATACTTTGTAATATACTCGCGATACCATATAGTTGACTGTTCTCCCGTTAATCCTTCAGACTCCCATTCCGGTTCAAATATTTCTCCGTGTTCTCCTTTAGAGATACTCAATGCCTGATTCATAACAGAATAAAATTTAGCTAAAGATGTTTCAACTTTTTGTTTTTTATAATTTCC
>CALVEX010000219.1 GCA_944326655.1 Candidatus Gastranaerophilales bacterium
CAAGTGCAGAATTTATTATAAATTCTCTTCTTTTCATCAACTTCTCCTTATATAATTACCTTAATAAATTTTATATAATAGAATTATAAAGCCTGATAGCTACTATCAGTCAAGAATTTTTTATAAATCAATTTCGGATTCTTTAATCGGAGCACCCACAACACGTTCAAGTTCAGCCGCGTTAACATTGTAATTTAAAAGATTTGAGTAATAATCAAGCTGCGCATTAAGGTATGAATTTTCGGCATCCTTAAATTCAATTGCATCCCCAAGGCCAACCTGGTATCGTCTAAATGCCTGGTATTGACGTTCTTTGGCCTGTTGCAGTGCGAGTTTTGAAACACCTAAGCTGTCGTGGGAATTTAAAAGATTTATGTATGCGCTTTTTACTTCAAGATAAACATTTTGACGCTGCTGTTCATAATCTGCAACAGCTTTTTTATAAGTTGCTGTTGCTTCATCAACCTGTTTTTTCAATAGCATTAAATTTAGCGCGCTGTAATTTAACTGTACACCGAATTGATATCCGTAGTCGGCATCAATTTGGCGTCCGCCCTGATTGTAAGAACCAAACGCGCTGATATTAGGTGTAAATGCCCTTTTGGCACTTCTTACATTCATTTCAGCAGCGTTTACCTGCTTTTTTGCGGAAAGTAATGCCGGACGGGATGCTTCTGCTGTTTCCAGAAGATCTTTAAAGTCCACATCATATTTTTTAGTGTTAAGTTTATCTTTCAAAACAACATTTTCCAGTTCCGGAATACCTACCGAATTAGCGAGCTGTGCAGCGGCAACTTCAAGTGTGTTTTTTGCTTTAATCAGATTAACTTTAGCATTCCCCAGGTTATATTCCGCTGTTGTAACATCAATTTTGGCTTTTCGTCCTATTTCATACTGTGCTTTCGCCTGTTTTAATTGAAGTTCAAAATCTTTTACTGTATCTTCATAAACTGTTTTTTGAATTTCTGCAAACACAAGATTGTAGTATGCCACTTTTACGTTATAAATTACAAGCTCAATACTTGTTTCAGCATCGTATCTCGAGGCTTCAAATGACCTTTTGGCATAATCTGCGGATGCTTTGGTTTTCCCGAAATCAAAAAGAAGCAAATCTGCCGATATCTGGGGCATATAATACATATTATATTTCTGGTTCATATTTCTCATAAAAGAACCAGACATTGTCATAAACATGTCGTTTCTTGAATAGTTAACCCCTGCGCTTAATGTCGGGAAGTAATTTGACCAGGCCTGACCTATTCTTGACTTATAAATTTCTGCGTTGCTTATTGCGGACATAATCGTAGGGTTGTGTGTGATTGCAAGTTTTATGCAGTCGCTCAATGTCACTTCTCCGTTCATGTCAGTATATTCAATTTTACTGTTTATGACCGGAAATTTTGTTTCATACATCCCTTCGGCTTCTTTTGAACTTTCCTGTTTGGTTTTTGCGTTTTCTATGCTTTGTTTCTTTTCGCGTTTTAAGTTAATTTTTTTTGTCTTTTCCGGTTTTACTATATGAATTTTTTCGTCTTTTTCTTTTTTAGCAACTTTATTTAAAGGAACTTCGTCAGCAAAGGCGTAATTCCCGCAAGTGAGTAAAACCGAATATATTAAAAACAGATTTATAAACTTTTTCATTTTTCCACATACTCCAAATCTTTTTCGGTTATGTCCTGTTTAGGAAACTTATCTACAAATTCTTGAACGATTACGTAAAATGCCGGTGTTAAAACAGCGCCGATTGTTGCTGCTGCAACCATACCGCCAAATACAGTGGAGCCGACAGATATTCTTGAATTTGCTCCGGCGCCAGATGCAAAAAGCATTGGTAGAACACCGATAACGAAAGCAAGTTCTGTCATCATAATTGCCCTGAATCGTAATTTTGCCGCTTTAACTGCTGCTTCTTTAACCGGAAGTCCGTGTTTTTCGTGTTCTTCTTTTGCAAATTCGACAATCAAGATAGACTGTTTTGCGGCCAGACCGATTAATGTAATCATACCAACCTGTGAATATATATCAAAGGACTGGTTAATCATCATCTGGAATATCAACGCACCGAGTGCCGCAATCGGGGAAATCAAAAGAACCGCAACCGGTATTGTAAAGCTCTCATAAAGTGCTACAAGGAACAGGTAAACAAATACCAGCGCCATTGCAACTATGATTATTGTTTGTCCCGAGGCTTCCCGTTCCTGTGCGGATGTTCCTGACCAGTCAAAAGATATATCAGCCGGCAGAACACGTTTTGCAACATTTTCCATTGCAGTCATAGCGTCGCCCGAGCTTTTCCCTGCTGCTTCCTGTCCCTGAATTTGTACCGATTTATAGAGGTTATAGCTTGTAATTGATGCTGTACCAATTGTTTGTTTAAGTTTTACTATTGAGAGTATAGGCACCATTACGCCGTTTGTATTTTTTACATAAATCCCTGATAAATCAGTTGCAGTGTTTCTGAAATCGCTTTCTGCCTGCATTTGGACTTTAAATACCCTGTCGTATTTATTAAAGTCGTTTATGTAATATGTTCCGAGCATAGAAGCAAGTGTTGAGTAAAGTTCCTGTAAATCAACGCTTTGCGCCATGGCTTTTTCATAATCTATTTCTAATGTGTACTGCGGAACATTTGCCTGGAATGTCGTGTAAACACTTGAAAGCGACGGATCCTGGTTTGCGGCCTGAATTAGTTTATTAGCCCAGCTTTCAAGTTCCTGCGGGGTGTATTCGCCTTTAGAAAGCATTTGGAATTCAAAACCGCCGAGCATACTCATACCGCTGATTGCAGGAGGTGAAAATACAACAATTGAGGCTTCTTTGGTATTTGAGGCAATTGCCCTTATTCTGCTTAGAATTGCAGTGTGCGAAAGATCTGTCGGACGCCCGCTCAGCTTTCTTTTTACCCAGTCAACCGGTGTTACTTTCCTTTCTGCGTAGTCATCAAGCGAGATAATTGCGGTTGCCGAGTTTGTTGCACCGTTGCCGCCGAAAAGCATTAATCTGTTTTCGTCAACGCCATCTAAATCTCTTATTTGTTCTACAAGTTTTAATCCCACATCTTCGGTTCTTGAAAGTGAAGCTCCGTCAGGCAAAGTGATACTTGCAAGCAGCACCCCCTGATCTTCATCAGGAATAAATCCGGTCGGAACAAGCTTAAAGGAAACAAGTGTAAGTATAACAAGCGACACATAAAGAATTATTGTGGCTTTTTTGTCATGAACAAATTTGTTTACATATTCTATGTAAAAATCTTCGGCTTTTGCAAAAAATTTATTGAAATCTTCTATTAAAACAGAAGTTTTATGTTTAATTCTGTCTATTATATGGTCTATGTGAATTAAAAATTCGGGTTTGTTGAAATTCTCGGATTTGTGTTCTTTTTGTCCGAGGAAATGCGAACACATGGCAGGGGAGAGAGTCAGCGCGCATATCGCGGAAATTGCAATAGAAACGGCAATACAAACGGCAAATTGTTTGTACATTACGCCTGTCATACCGCCCATAAATATAATCGGGACAAATACTGCCATCAATACCATTGCCATTGCAACAAGGGATGAACCTACTTCTTCCATTGTTAATTGTGTTGCGATTACGGCGGATTTACCCTCTTCAAGGTGTCGTTTTACGTTTTCAATAACAACTATGGCATCGTCAACTACTACACCTACTGCCAGTACAAGAGCAAATAAGGACAGAAGGTTTATACTCATATTCAACGCTTTTAATGCTATAAATGTACCTATTAATGAAACCGGAATAGTTACACATGGAACAAGGGTTGCCATAGCATCCCCGAGAAACAGGAAAATAATTATAACTACAATCACGCCGGTGAGAAGAATTGTAAATTCAACTTCTTTCATTGACTCGTGAATATAGTCGGAGTCATCTTTTATAACCTGTATTTTAAGCCCGTTGTCAAGCCTTGAATTTATTTCCTGAATTTTGGCCTTAACAGCTTTGGAAAGGTTTAAAATGTTGGCATCGGATAACTGCGAAACCATAATTAAAGCTGCAGGTTTTGCATTTACGGTACCCAAACTTGTGTATGAAGAAGACCCGAGTTCCACGCGGGCTATGTCTTTTAATCTTACTTTACTTCCGTCCATATTTGAACGGATTATTATGTCTTCGAATTCCTTAACATCCGAAAGTCTTCCCTTTGATTTAAGAGTTAATTGAAGCGCCTGCTCGTCATCTGTAGGTAATGCCCCGAGAGATCCTGCCGTAACTTGGGTATTTTGATTGACAACTGCATTTTTCACTTCGGTAGTAGATATATTAAGGCCTGCCATTTTTTGCGGGTCAAGCCATATTCTCATAGAGTAATCACCTGAACCGAAAACATCAATATCGGCTACACCTTCAACACGTTTTAATTCATCTTTTATATAAATCGAGCCGTAGTTTGTCATATCAAGCTGTGACCAGTGGCCGGATTCAGGGTAAATATTTAAGATTAATGCTCCGGAGCCTGATGTACGGCTTAATGCAGTTACCCCTGTTCTTTGTACTTCTTCCGGAAGCTGTGATAATACCTGTTGAATTCTGTTTTGAACATTCATCAAATTTATATTTTTGTCAGAACCTACTTTAAAATACATATTTAACGAATATGAGCCGTCGTATGAGGTTGATGACATATATGAAAGGTTTTCAACACCGTTAAGTTTGTTTTCAAGAACAGTTGCTATTGAAGATTCAATAACTTCTGCGTTAGCTCCTGTGTATGATGCTGAAACCCTTACCTGCGGCGGCGTTACATCAGGGTAGTTTTCCTGTTTCAATGTTGCCATTGATATCAAACCCATTATGACTATACACACAGATATTACAAGTGCAAATCTCGGCTTTCTTATAACAAAGTAAAGTTTGTCTTTATCAAAAATTTTTTTCATTATTTACCCGCATTTAGATTTTTAATGTACTCTTCATTACTAATGGTTTTTAATTTCTGGCCTTCAGCGGCAATGTTTTGTATCCCTGATACAACTACCGTGTCAGAATAATCAAGTCCGTTTTCAACAATCCAGTTATTATTTATACTGTCAGATACTTTTATATCTTTACGTACTGCTTTATTATCCTGAACAGTCCATACATAATAACCGCTCATGGGATCTCCTTTAGTACAGGATTGCGGAACGGTCATGTATTCAACCATTTTGGGGGCTATTAATTTTACTTTCATATAATTTCCCGGAACTAGCCATCCTTTTGTGTTATCAAACACCGCACGCATACTGATTGAACCTGAGTCCTTATCAATTTTGTTATCAACAAAATCTATAGTTCCTGTCTTGTCATACCAGTGCCCTTCGTCAAACTGAACCTGTACCTGGACATCTTTAAATTTGTCGCTGGCTCTTAAAATATTTACGTAGTCATTGCTTTTAAGGCTGAATGCTACATAAACGGGGTTTGTACTTGAAATATTTACTAATGAACCGGATGTCGCGGTTACGTAGTTCCCCTCTGTAATATTAACTTTCCCGATACGTCCGTCTATCGGGGATCTTATATCTGTGTAGCTTAAATTAACTTTTGCAAGTTCGTATTGCTGTTTTGCAGCATCTAAAAGAGCTCTGTTTTGGTTGCGTGAAGCAAGGCTCTGGTCTACATCGGAACGGCTGATTAAATCTTCTTTAACCAATGCATTTGCTCTGTCAAGTTCCTGTTGTGCATTTTTAAGCAATGCACTGTACTGGTTGACGTTTGCAAGAGAATTATTTACCTCTATCTGGTATTCTCTCGGGTCTATTTTAAATATAAGCTGGCCTGTTTTTACAAAATCACCTTCTTTAAAATATTTTTTTAGCAGAAATCCGGGCACCCTTGCTATAACATCTACCGAATACTTAGCCTCAACACGTCCTGTTGCTTCTGCCGTAATAAAAACGCTCTCGGTTTTCGGATTATCGACAACAACTTCTTTTGGTATAGCATTAAGTTTGCTTTGAATTATTGCGGCAATTTTCCCGCTGATTTTGTTGTAAATAATAGGTACAATAATAAGCAGTAATATAATTACGGCGGCTTTTTTTCTAGTTAATTTTATATGCATATCCCAGCTCCACTCTTATTTGTATAAATCCCTTAATTTTATAATAAAGTATATAAATTTACCTGTCAATAAAGTTAAGATTTTGTGTTTTATCATTATAAAATAGCAAATTTTTATTTTTATTGTTTTTATATAAATGATATAGGTAGTTAGTATGAAGATAAGTCCAAATTCTTTAAATATTCAATTTCAGGGCATGGTTCCGATAAATAAATACAAAGGTCCTTTATTGCAGCTTACAGAAGGTGATAAAGCAAGAATTTCTGAATTACAGGAAAGTATAAACCGAATGGAATTTGAATTATACCATTTGAACAGAAAATTTAACGGGAAACGTTTACCTAATCGTGAATTTCAGTATTATGTATCTCAAGAACGCAGACTTCAGGCATATATTGAAGAGTTAAAAGAAATGATACAGGATATAAAAATTAACCGTTTTAACAAACAAAAAGAAGGTAAAGTCTGATTAAAAATTAACGTAATTGTCGCTTAGCTTACAGAGCAGCAATGCTGTTCTGCCCCTGATTGTCATTCTGAGGGCATAGCCCGAAGAATCTTATATTATAGGCGCAGTATATCATATTCTAAAGAAAATAAATATAAAACAACTGTTGACTAAAAGTCATTGA
Source organism: Candidatus Gastranaerophilales bacterium (assembly GCA_944326655.1). Classification (GTDB taxonomy): domain Bacteria; phylum Cyanobacteriota; class Vampirovibrionia; order Gastranaerophilales; family Gastranaerophilaceae; genus Stercorousia. The sequence goes on from CALVEX010000219.1 coordinate 6,700, forward strand.
CTTTTGGTCAATTTTATGTTATTATAAAAATTGAAGGAGTTAATTACATGAATAAAAGACAGCAATCTGCACGGGAAACAAAAAGAAAACTTATAACAGCAGGGCTTGACCTTATTAAAGAAAAAGGTTTTGACGCTATAAATGTTGAAGATATTACAAAAAAGGCAGGGGTTGCAAAAGGAACTTTTTATATTTATTTCAAAAGAAAGGAAGATATTGTTCTTGATATAAGCAGAGTGCCTTTTGGAGAAATAGCGGAAGAACTGGAGTCTATGCAAAGTATGGAACTTCCGGAAAAACTCAGATATTATTTCAGGCGGTTTATGGAATGTGTTGAATCCTGCGGGATAAATGTCTGCAGACAGTGGACAAGAGATGTTTTAGATCCCAATAGCGTTCCGGATAACAAAGACGGGCAAAAGTGGGTGTATGATTTTGAAATGTTAAAAGGTATTTTGGAAAATTCCGTAAAAAACGGGGAATTAAAAAATACTGCACCTGTAGAACTTTTGACACATATTATTATAAGCGAACTTTATGGAATGATGACATGCTGGTGCATGTCTGACGGAAAATTTGAACCGCTAGACTGGACGGATAAATTTTGTGAAGTTCAGCTTGAGGCAATTTTTAAACCATATATTGTAGAAAAATAAAAAGAAAGGATTTTTATTATGAAGTACAGAAAACTTAGAGATATTGAAGTTTCGGCAGTTGGTATGGGTTGTATGGGATTTAGTCATGGTTACGGCGCTTTGCCTCCGGAAGAAGAATCCATAAGATTAATTCATAAAGCTTATGATTTGGGCTGCACATTATTTGATACGGCAGAAGCCTACGGACCTTACGTAAATGAGGAATTAGTCGGTAAAGCTGTGAAACCTTTCAGAGATAAAATTATTTTGACTACAAAATTTGTGCCTGTATTCCAGCCCAGGCAGGAAATTCCGGAAGGCAAGCTGAGTAAAAAAGGAGTTACAAATGCGCTTAATGACTCTTTAAAACGCCTACAGACCGATTATATTGATATCTATTATGAACACAGAGTTCCTTTAGACAGTAATGTAGAAGAAGTTGCGGGTTGGATGGGAGAATTTATAAAAGAAGGTAAAATTCGTGCCTGGGGCCAGTCACAGTCAACGGTAGAACAGATAAGAATGGCTCATGCTGTTACTCCGCTTACAGCTATACAGAGTGAATACTCTATGATGGAGAGAATGTTTGAAAAAGATGTAATCCCTGCCTGTCAGGAATTAAATATCGGATTTGTTGCATTTTCACCTATGGCTTCAGGATTTTTGAGCGGTAAGTATGATAAAAATACGCAGTACAAAGGTGATGATGTTAGACGTGTAATCACTAGATTCAACCCTGAAAATGTCGAGAAAAACCGGCCGCTTTTAGATTTGTTGCATGAAGTTGCTGATAAAAAGGGGATTACACCGGCTCAGATTTCTCTTGCCTGGATGCTTCATAAATATCCTCATGTTGTCCCTATACCTGGCATGCGAAAGGATGAAAGGGTTGTTGAAAACCTTGGCGCGGCAGATGTTGTTTTGACTGATGAAGAGTTTAATAACATAGAAAAAGAATTAAGCAAAATCACAATCTACGGAAACAGAACTGATA
>CALVEX010000220.1 GCA_944326655.1 Candidatus Gastranaerophilales bacterium
ATCCAATGATTGATAAAGTTATACATCAAACGGATGTTCTGTAAACAAAAAGAAAATTTTATGATTAATTACGGAGGAAGGTAAAAAAGTGAGTTCTGATAATACAAAAAAACGTGATAACACGGCCGGTATAAAATTCTACAACAGGGCCAATGCGCTTCGCCTTGAAAATTCATATAAAGAAGCTGCCGCAAATTATTTGAATGCTATTTTGATAGACAGAGATAATGCACAAAGTTATTTCGGCCTCGGTGTTTGTTATAAAAATCTTAAACAGTATTCAAAAGCAATAAAATTTTTGGATGTTGCATCCAAACTCAAAGAGGATTATTATGAAGCATTTTATGAACTCGGTATCTGCCATCTTCTTGAAGGCATACCCTGCGGCGCAATAAAAAACTTCGTACGTGCAATACAGATTAATCCTGATACCCCTGAAGCGATTTTACAGCTTGGAATTTCGCATGAACTCTGTGAAGAATATGACCTTGCACTGATGATTTACCAGAAATTAATAGAAAATTCTCCGGGCTTTATAAAAGCCTATGAACATAAATCTACACTTTTGATGAAGCTTGAAAAGTATAAAGAAGCGTTAAATGTCCTAAATCAAATTTTAAAAATTAACCCTGACTATTACAAAGCTTATGCCGGAATAGGCGTATGTCTGGACAAACTCGGAAAAAATTCCGATGCAGTAAGATACTACAGAAAGTTTTTGGATTTAAAACCGTTTTCTACTCAGGCTGATTTTATAAAAAACAGACTTGAAAAAATTAAATCCCACAGACCTCAGTACAAATATTTGTCTGTATGTAAGTAAATAATATTGTAATTATCGTTTGGCGTACAGAACAGTAATGCGATTCTTCGCCTAACTGTCATTCTGAGGGCATAGCCCGAAGAATCTCATATCTTAGGCTCTAAATGACAAATGTATGTCAAGTGATAATTAATAATAATATTGTAATTTTGCTTAATACGTCATTCTGAACTTGTTTCTATAATTTATTATATTAAGTGATGTTACAAGATTGTTAAAATATTTGTCTTTTTTCCATAAATAAAATACAATATTATTGGAGAAATTTTGAGGGATAAAAGATGATATTAGAACAAGAGCTAAAGGGGAAAACTTTATCTCCGCAGGAAGTGAGAAGTATTTTAAAAACAGATAATAAAGAAATCGTTGAACTGTGTAAACGCGCGTCTATTTTACCCAGAAAAAACAGCAAAGGCCAGACTTATTTCTCATACGAAGAAGTGAAAAATTTAAGAAAGGTTCAGGCAATGAAACACGCTTCCATGCCGCCTGTTAAAGCTCCGGCAAAGCAGCCTTCAGCCATTTTGAATATTCTTCACTCTCTGAAAGAAATGGAAAATAAACTAAGTGACAGAATTTCAAAAGTTATTGACGAAAAACTTGAGGGTATGGATGAAGTTGTTGTTGAACTTATTAGATGCAAAACTGACAACGAAACTTTAAGACAAAAAATTATTGACCTTAATAAAGAAATTTATCAGCTTAAAAATGACCTCAATACATACAAACCTGTAGGTCTTGGCTTTTATAAGAAAAAAGAAAAACATATTTGGGACTAAAAAATCATTAAAGGATGATAAAAACAATGGCTGTGAAAGAAAAAGAAAATGAGACATCTGTAAATACCGATGAAAGAAGTAAAGCACTAAAGCTTGCAATTGAAAAAATTGAAAAAGATTTTGGCAAGGGCTCAATAATGAAACTTGGCGACAAGCCGACTGTTAATGTTGATGCTATTCCGACCGGGGCATTATCTCTTGACGTTGCACTTGGCATAGGTGGAATCCCGCGAGGCCGTATTATTGAAATTTACGGGCCTGAAAGCTCGGGAAAAACTACTCTTGCCCAGCACATTGTTGCAGAATGCCAAAAACGCGGCGGTATCGCTGCATTTGTTGATGCGGAGCATGCGCTTGACCCTGAATATGCAAGAAATTTAGGCGTTCAAATTGATGATTTGCTTATTTCCCAGCCGGATACAGGTGAACAGGCTCTTGACATAACTGAGGAACTTGTTCGTTCAGGAGCCGTTGATGTCGTTGTTGTAGACTCGGTTGCCGCTCTTGTTCCAAAAGCAGAAATTGAAGGCTCTATGGAAGACCAGCAAATGGGGCTTCAGGCCAGATTAATGAGTAAAGCTTTGAGAAAATTAACCGGTATTATTGGCAAGACTAACACTACAGTTATTTTTATTAACCAGTTAAGAATGAAAATCGGCGTTATGTATGGTAACCCGGAAACTACAACCGGCGGTAACGCCCTAAAATACTATGCTTCGGTTCGTATGGAAATTAAACGCACGGAAGGTGTTAAGGGTGAAGACGGCGATGTCGGAAACCATGTAAGAGTAAGAGTTGTAAAAAATAAAGTTGCACCTCCATTCAGGACTGCAGAATTTGATATTATGTTCGGAAAAGGTATCTGCAAAATCGGTAATATCTTAGATGTTGCTGTCAACCTTGATATTGTGAAAAAAGCAGGCTCTTGGTTCAGCTTTAATGAAGAAAAATTGGGACAGGGAAGAGATAAAGCAAGAGATTTCTTAGCAGAAAATCCTGATATTTTAAACACTGTAGAAACTCTTGTAAGAGAAAAACTTGCTGCTAATTAAACAAATATTACAAAATATTAAGCGCCTGAAACTCAATTATATCAATAAATTTACTTAAAAACATGTTTTTGGTACTATTTTACTAGCAACTAAAAATATGTTTTTACTTTATATATTCACGTGTAAAAATTGGAGGTTAAAACCATTATGAATGTAAAAGCAATAGACAATGTTTCAGTTTTAAGTTTTGCAGGCAAGGCAGAAAATAAAAAGAATATAAATCGTAAACCTGAAAATACAAATGATTATCCGCAACAGAATTCTCCGGCTTCGAAGAACGCGGCAAAATCAATGAGGAATTTAATTTATGGTTTAATACTTCTTGGAGCTGCTGCCGGTGCAAATACTAGCTGTGTTAAAATTGATGAGGGTGACCCTTATGCTTATGCTAAAGCTTGGGCATATTCTATAGGTGATGGCTGCGACTGTAATGGTAAAAATGATACAACAGTTATCCGTGATACAATTCGCGATACGGTAATTGTTCCGGAAATTAAACCTATATATGTTAAAGAATATCCGTTCCATTTAGCAGATTCTTTAATCCGTCAGGGATTGAATATAGGTGTACCTCTGGAAGGGCCTGTACCTCAGGATGAAAATAATGATGTTGCTTTTGTTGCCTCAAAGGCCTATAACAGATACGATGCAAAATATTACGAAACTCAGGTTGATACGGCAGGAACTAACAAAGACAGACTTGCTCTTGTTACAAAAGTTTTAGATTTTTATGAAGATCCGGAAAATCCAAAAACTTCCTGGCTGAGAGCAGAAGTGGTTGATGTACCCGGTAAAGGTATCAGGTTGGACAGATATGTGTCAAATTCATCAGTAAAACCTGAAATTTGGAACTGGAATTATGCAGGTTATGAAATTCGTACCAATAACAGAAACGGTCAGACAAATACAAAATCTATATTTGATAATAGCAACAATCTGATTTGGCAGGGTGAATATAAAAGAGGTGTAGATGACGGTACATTTATGTATGGAACTATAGTCTATGATGAAAATGGCAATCCATATTATGATGAAAATGGTGAACCACAGGTAGCATATTACGATTTTGATCAGGCAAAAATGTGGTCTGAAAGAGTCGAAAAAGAACAGATAAATGAAGGTGTAACATATAAGTCATTCGACAAATAAAAATATAAAAATATAAAAATATTTTATTCTACACCCTCTTGAATAAAGAGGGTGTTTTAGTTATATAATATAAGTTATGAAAACTTTAGCACAATTTATTCAGCATAAACGTGATGAGGCGGGTTATTCAACCAAAGGACTTGCCAAAGAATGCAACCTGCCTTTGAATTTGATAGAAGATATTGAAGCAGGTAAGGAGCTATTTTTACCGGTAACAGTGAGACAAAATCTGGCAAAAGTCCTGAGATGTGCTCCCGAAGAGATTAAAGCACTTGAAAAAGATTATACAAATTACAATGTCTCACAGGAAATCATTGACAGTTTAAAAGAATTAATACTAAATGGAGCAGGCGGACTTAAATGTCCAAAATGCGGAGCACCATTAATCACAAGAGTTGCAAAACTCTATGATTTGGAAGACAACTTAATGCTTCACCCCAAAGCTCACTGTTCCAAATGTTCGTTCCACATAACAGAATAGGTTGAAATTTATA
>CALVEX010000221.1 GCA_944326655.1 Candidatus Gastranaerophilales bacterium
CAATGACATGTTTTGCCATTCCGCGGGCTTTGCCCGCCGATAATAGCATATCTTCTTACCTTCCTATCTGCCAATCTCCCATTAATGAGCTCCTGAACCAAGTTCAGGATGACGGTTGGGTATTCCCCTCCCTTGAGGGGAACGCCCGCTTTGCAGAGGGTGAAGGCGGAGCCGTGCCCGTTTATCGCAAAGCGGGTAAGACAGGGGGAATACAAGGGGAGGGTGAGATTAAAATTATACCCCTCACCCGAATTTCTATGCTCACTTGTGTTCGCCAAGAAATTCTCCCTCTCCCCCACGAAGGTCAATTCGCCGGGGAGAGGGAATATTATTTTTTGTGAGCTTCGCTCACCGATAATAGCATACCTTCCTACCCTCTTATCTTCCAATCTTCTATATAAGAGATGCTGAACCAAGTTCAGCATGACGATATTAGCTTGCCCTCCTGCCTTCTTGACCTCTGATCCTCTGGTGGAGCCTAGAGCCCCCCCCCTCCGAAGCTCTACAACAAAATATTTTTCGAACCTTTTCAAAATTTTAATTCATGCTGAAATGCCCAGGCAGAATGGTTATGAATACTTTCAAACGCTTCACATTCGACTTCAAATTCCCTGATAATCTCGTAACCGCGTAATTTTACCACAACATCACGCAAAGCATCCTCTACAAACTTCGGATTATCCCAAGCCCGCTCCGTAACATATTTTTCATCCTCGCGCTTTAACAAGGGATAAACAGGGCAGGATGCACAAGATTCAATTAATTCTATTAAATCCTCAAGCCAAACCTGTTCACATTCATCATAAGAAACCTTAACCTTTATAAAGGCGCGCTGATTATGCGCCCCGTTATCGGAAATCTCCTTTGAACAAGGGCAAAGAGTTGTTACAGGAACTACAACTCCCAGAATAAATTTATAATCCCCCTTTTCAATCCTACCCTCAAAAGAACAATCATAACTCATCGGAGCCGACATGCCCGTTACGGGAGATTTTTTATCAAGAAAATACGTAAACCTGAATTCCAATTCTCCGCTTTCAGCATCCAAATTTTTGATAATTTTTTCAAGACACCCTTTTATATCAACACCGAGAAGATTTTTATTTTTCCATTCAGCCAAAACTTCAACAAACCTGGACATATGGGTGCCTTTATAATCCCTCGGCAGAGAAACATTCACCCTTGCCTTGGCACAAACAACCTGATTCGAATTATTTTTACGTTGAATGATCAAAGGCAACTCAAGATGCTTAATTCCAACCTTTTGAATATCAACATTTCTGGTATCTTTTAAATTTTGGATATCTTTCATTGTAACATTTCTTAATATTTAAGACAAAAATAGCAAATTTTTAGAACAATTATACTTTATATAAATATAAAGCTCTCTCTTCTTATTTAAACGGATAGGCCTTGAATACTTAACATCAAGGTCTTTTTTTTATGCATACCTGCTATTTTATAGAAGAAGCTTTGTCCAATAAACCTCTTATTCTAAGGTATCTGTCAAGTTCTACCCTGAATTTCGGAAGATCCTGATATATCGCGTTAGGCATCAAAACCCTGTTGTCATATTTCGGGTCTAAAACGTAAACAGTAGGAAATCCTCCGATACCAACATCTTCTGCCAATTTTGCGTAAGCAGGATCTTCTGCATTTATCATTACAAAATTATATTTATTTTTATATACTTTGCTTAACGACTGAAATTTTGGCATAAACCTTAGACAATAACCGCACCAGTCAACATAAAATACCGCAAGCATGGGTTTTTCGGAAGCGACAACCGCATCTTCATATGTAATTCCGATATGATAATCAGACGGATGTTTCGGTGCATTCATTACAGTCACTGCAATTGCGACCGCTGATGTAAGTGCCAGTGCAAAAATTATACCTAATGTAATAAACAATTTCTTTTTCATAAATATCCTCCACTATTGAGATTATACTAAAAAAAAACAATTCATACAAATTTATTCATTAATAATTCTTAACAAAAGACTTGAAATTTTATATACTATGATATATACTAAGTATATACTAAGTGAAGTTAATTCTCGTCGTCTTGTGTTTACCAAAATAAGAAGGAGTTTAATGAGGTATGAAAAAAAATTCGCCAGTAAAAATGAAAACTACATCCCGGTTTTCAAACCCGGCAAAAGATGAAATTGTAGAAGGGGACAGTATTTTATCCGGGTACATCAGAGAAATCTCGGACTACAAATCACTTACGCCTGCCGAAGAAAAAGAGACAGCAAAACGTGCTAAAGAAGGGGATGAAGAGGCACGCCAGCAGCTTATCAAAGCTAATCTAAAACTTGTTATTACAATTGCAAAAAAGGCAATCCACATGTCTAATCTTCCTATGATTGATTTAATTCAGGAAGGCAATCTCGGACTTATGATTGCTGCCGAAAAGTTTAATTACAAGCTTGGTTACAAATTTGCGACTTATGCAAGCTGGTGGATTAAACAGGCAATGTTTAAGGCTATCTCTGAACAGTCGCACTGTATGAAAATTCCTGTATATATTCAGGAAACCTTATCAAGATTTTCCAAAATCAAAAGAGAGATGGAGCGTGAAAACAACTGCCAGGTCAAAACAGAAGATGTCGCAAAAAAAATGAATATAGAACCTGAAAAAATTGACACGTTTTTATCTGCATATACAAAAACCATCTCGATAGAAAGCGGACTTGAAAACAGCGACGGTAAAGAAATGAGCGTTGCCGATATAATTCAGGATGAAAAAGCGTCCGCCACGGAAAATGTTGAATATGAAAATTTAAAAACAGATATACTTAATGTGCTTTCCACATTAAAAGAACGCGAACAGGAAGTTGTAAAGATGCGTTACGGATTGGAGGACAACACAAGAAAAACGCTTGAAGAAATCGGCAATATTTACGGCGTTACAAAAGAATGCATACGCCAAACAGAATTAAGAGCTTTAAAAAAAATGAGATTCTCCGTGTTGGGTCAGGAAGTCCTTTCGGCTTACGTTGACTAAAGAAGGTAATATTTTTTGTGTTTATTTATTAAAAGATTTGAAAACGCCGTTTTACAAAACGGCGTTTTATTTATATATTCACTTTATTCCAAAAGGTATTTGGCCGAACACCCAGCGCCGGCTGCTTCATATGCTGCATTTGTGCTGGTTCGTCCAATATCTTTAGAGCATCCAGAACTCCCTGCTGAAGGATCATTCCACCCTTGGGTTTCTTCTGCGCCAAAAGGTTTTAAATAATTAATCTCTCCATAATTCTTAGTAAAAATTCTTATAAGAAAAAAATCTTTCCCGACCTGGTTTGGACCTTTTACTGCACTATTTACATCAACACCTATTGTTAAACCTGACCATAATCCTCCAAAATTAAGAACAGTACCATCCGCAAGTAAAAAAGCAAAATTTCCAAAATCATAGGAATTTAAAGCCCCAGAAGCCCCGAGTTTTGAAACAGTTACTCCTAGCGGGCTGTATTTACTGCGAACATCATTTCCTGCAAAACCATTCCAAAACTCATCTCCGTCAAAACCACATCTTTTAAACCCTAAAGGATTTTTTTGTGTTGACACAGACCCACAAACATCAATCACATTCAATTCATTTTTAATAGCCGTAATAAACTCAGCAGAATACAGGTAGCCGCTACCATCATCTATACAAGTATTGGGGGCACGATACTGACAAATAGGGATACCCTCAGCAATAACTTTATTAAAAGCATTATTAACCGTTGAATAAGCCTTTTTCCATTTCGCAATATTTTGTCTGTCTTCGATTTTAGAAATTATAACAGGCAGCGTAATCGCCGCGACCACTCCTATTATTCCAAGGGCGATTAAAACTTCGGCTAATGTAAACGCGACATGTTTTTTCTTAAGTGAAGAAGTGAATAAGTCAATAGGTGAATAAGTTCGTTTCAGGGAGTTTATATCGTTCCCTCTCCCCCTGCGGGAGAGGGTTAGGGTGAGGGGTGAATGATTCAGACGATAAGACGCTAAGGCGCTGGGACGATAAGTTCGTTTCGGCAGCGTACCGCTGCAAGAGGTAAACTTAACTTTACGCGGGCTGTGCCCGCTGATAATAGCCTGCCTTCCTGACCTCCTGTCATCCAAGCTTCTATTATTTCTCCCCCTCCTCGAAATCACAGATTTCGGTCCTCCCTCAGGGGGAGGACATAAAAAACTTTGTGAGCCTTGCTCACCGATACTAGCATACCCTCCTACCC
>CALVEX010000222.1 GCA_944326655.1 Candidatus Gastranaerophilales bacterium
AGTGATATTATAAATAGTATTGTTGATAAAATTCTGTATAATAAAAACATAATTCTCCGTTAGAATTATATCTTAAAAATTCTGAGTATTCAAATTCATATATTAATATTGACATAGATTGGTAAAAAACATAAAATATTATTATGTCGATAGTTTATTTAAGTTTAGGCTCAAACAGAGGAGACCGCATAGGGTATGTACAGCAGGCAACACGTCTGCTTGGTGCATCTGAAGGTATTAGTATAATAAGAACTTCTGCTTTTTATGAGACAGAACCATGGAACATGAATTCTGATACCTGGTTTGTGAATGCTGTTGTTGAAGCTAAGACAACACTTTCTCCGCAAGATCTCTTAAAAGAATGCCAGAGAATTGAAACACAGCTCGGACGCAAACGTCAGCAAAATTCTAATGAATATTCTGACAGGACTATCGATATTGATATTCTTTTTTATAACAAAGATATTATAAATGATGAAAACTTAACAATTCCTCATAAATATCTTCATTTACGGGCATTTACACTTGTTCCTTTACTGGAGTTAATTCCAAATTTTGAACATCCTGTTTTACATAAAACAATAAGCGAGCTGCATAATGATTTAGAAAATCCGGAGATGGTATTTTTATATGGCACAAGAGTCGAAATCTAGTGTTGCTGTTATCGGCGGCGGGCCTGCCGGCTGTATGTGTGCTTATTTACTACAGGATAATTTTGAGGTAACCGTTTTTGATAAGAGTTCTCCTTTGAAAACACTTCTTCCGACGGGCGGTGGGCGCTGTAATCTTGCGCATGCCGAATATGATTTTAAGGAATTAGCAAAAAATTATCCACGCGGAGAAAAATTTTTGTATTCTGTTTTTTCTAAATTTTCTACAGCTGATACAATTGATTTTTTTGAAAAAATTGGAGTTCCAACATATGTTCAAGACGATATGAGAATTTTCCCCCTTTCTAACAGTTCTAAAGCTGTAAGAGAGAAATTTTTGCATAGTCTAAAAAAAGTTAAATTTATAAAAGAAGAAGTTTTACGGATAAATGAAGGATTTTCAATTGTGACAAATTCCGGGCGTTATAATGCGGATTATGTCGTAATTTCAACCGGCGGACATTCCTCATATGATTTAATTAAATTCCTTAGGCATAACATAATTAAACCCCGCCCTGCGTTGACCGGGCTGAAAACTAAAGAAGATTTTTCATCTATTTCTGGTGTATCAGTTAACGGTATATTATTCACGCATAAAGGTTTGTCCGGACCTGAGATCTATAAAATATCATCACTCAGGGCAAGAGAAAATTTTCCTTATAAGCTCGAATTTGATTTGACCGGAGAAATTGACATGCAAAAAGAACTTAATAACTATCCTCATAAAAGTATAAAAAATGTTCTGTCTGATTTTATTCCAAAATCTTTGGGCGAATATATCCTAAATCATTTAAATATAAATCCGGATGAAAAATCCCACAGAATAAACGGTATTGTAAGAGATGAGATTATTTTTAAATTAAGGCATTTTGACGTTACCGTAGAAGGCACTGTTCCGGACGGGGAAGTTGTAACATCCGGCGGGGTTGATTTGAAAGAAATTAATCCGAAAACAATGGAATCAAAACTTGTTTCCGGAATTTATTTTTGCGGGGAAGTTATGGACATTGACGGTTTTTGCGGAGGATTTAACCTTCAAAACTGCTGGTCCGGTGCATATGTTGCGGCTCAGGCAGTTTTAGATAAGGCTTTTTCCTGTTGATTTTCTTTTTTTGCCATTTCCATAACCTTATATTCTCTGTTGTTTGGTAAAATATATCTCATCGCTATCATAAGTGCAGGAACTGCAACCCCTAAAGCTCCTATACATATTCCGATATTTTTGAGCACAGCTATTCTTTTTGTTTTTACAACTTTTTTAAGGTAATTTTCAATGTCATTTTTGGGTGCTTTATTATAAAGTTCTTCAATATCATTTTTCAGATTTTTAAAGTCATTAATATCTATATAAGCTCTTGTGTCAATTTTATCAGAATTTTTTACGGTTTTTACTAATTTAGTTTTCTTTGCCATTTTTACAATGAAATTATCAGGGTTTTCATGTATAAAATTATATATATCAATATCTTTAGATGTATTTGTAATTGCTTTCTCATAATTGTTAAGGCTTGTTTCTATAGATTTGTCTTTAAATGCCTGCTTTAATTCATTACTTTCTATAATCATAGAATCCAGTTTAATCGGCACTTTTGCTTTATTTTCCAGATATTTTTGAATCATAGAACCGGCAAAGTACATGAAAAACCATGTTCCGCCTTCTTTGATTGTATAATTTATTAATTCCTGTTTACTTTGAGAGCTAGCTAATCTTTCTGCCGTGATTGACCCGTCTAAAATCATAAGGTTTTTAACAGGGTTAAACATAAAGTCTTGCAGAGAACCGCTGAATGATATATTTTTGCCTTTTGAAACCTTATGAACAGGCGTAAATGCCTGAGAAACAGGCAGGGCGGCATTATTTAAATTAGTTTTTGTATTTATATTATTATTATTTTCTTTTAATTTTTCTTTTGCTTCTTTAAGTCTGTAATTCTGTCTGAATTTAGTAAGTCCGGCATATGTTACGATTGCGGCTGCCGTTGAAAATGCAAATTTGGCAATAGCAAGATTTTTAGTATATTTTGGATTTTTGGAAGCTTTAATAATACTTTGTTTAATTTCTTCTGTCGGGGCTTTTTCTATAGCTTTTGCCAAAATTTCTTTATTTTTAAGGTTTCTTACATCAAATTTCGGGTCAATTCCAAGAAGTTTATAGAAAGTCAGGTCGGTAAACTTTTTGAAAAACGGAATTCCGCCCAACCATATTGCCTGTGTTCCGAATTCATCTATGAATCTGTCTTTGCTTTCTACATCTTTACCTGTAATATATGAGCCTGCTGTCAGGCCTGTGCTGTTTGCCACGTCTTTTACCGCTAACGGTAATAGTGAGGCATTACTTCCTAATTTTGAGAATAAATATTCACTTGCTGAAACTGCGGTTATCATTTTTTCCTTTCCTGGCATGTTTTTGCCGCTCAATATCTAAAAACTACAACCCCCAAATTAAATTCATTAATTTGACGATTGGGGCATTCGCCTTGATTATTGAGTTTCGTCGGATAAATTTTTCCATCTGTTTACCTTTCATTTTTTCATAAATACACTGAATAATTTTTCTTGCCTGAAAATTGAATATTTTTAACGATTGTTAACATAAAAAAAAGACCTTTCGGGGGGAAAGGTCAAGTAATAAAAACTTTTTTTTACGACAAAAGTAAGCTGTTTTTAAAACAAACCTTTCAAAAGTCTTACAATTCGTCGTGATTGATTTCTCATGCCTATATTATATAACGGAAAAAAATATTTGTAAAGAAGAATTTTACTTTTTTATTTAAATTTTGTATAATTTTTCTATGAAAAAGATTATTTTATTGATAATTATGCTATTTTTAAGTAGAAATATTGCGGTTTCGGCTGACAGTTCCGTGCTAGAAGATGCAAATAAAAAGCTATCAGTTAGTGTTGTTTCTACAGTAGATGCTTCTGAGAAAATTGACTATAAATCTTATACGGATAAATTTGCTAAAAAAATTTTCGATAATTGGATTTTTGCAGATGCAACGGATGATTCTTCTTTAGTAATAATGTTAGAAATTGATAAGGATGGGCGATTGAACGTTAGAGATTTATCTCGTAAAAAGCAATCTGAAAATTCTCGATTTGATTTAATAGTAAAAAAGACTATAAGTGCGGTAAAGGTCTATAAAGAACCTTTTCCGAAAAATTATAATAAAGATGAAATACTCCTAAAATTGGTATTTTCCGGTAAATCTTCTTCTAAAAATCTAAATGTAATAGGAAAAACAGATTTTTCTGGTTACATGGTAAATTTACAGAAGAAAATATATTCCAGATGGGAGTCTATTAAGGGAGGGTATAATGAGAGTAAGCGTACTATTTTAATTTTTCAAATTAGAAAAGATGGAAGTCTTAAGTCATGCAGTGTTTATCAATCTTCAGGGGATAAGGATTTTGATAACCTTGCGGTAAAAGCTGTTAAGGATTCGGCTCCATTTGCTCCTTTACCGCAGTCATTCAGTGGAAAATTTATAAACGTTCGATTTTCATTCGATTACGAAATAGCTGGTTATAAGTCTTCAAATGGCGTTGGTAAGTTTTAATTTATTATTTTTAGATAATAATTCGAGTGAAATAGTTGTAAATTGGGCTAATTGAAATAATACTATTTGCTGAATAAAAAAATGACCTATAAGGTCATTCTCTTTTAATATGGTACCCCTAGTGAAAAATAATTGGAACCCTATTGTAAAAGAAATTTACAATTTTTACCAACTGAAGGATATTGCATAATATCAATAATATTCTTAGCTAAATATTTTGTTACAAATATAATTATATATCTTATAATTATGTTAAAATCTTCCAATAAGGAGTTGAGAATGATTAAACATAAAGTATTTATTAGCTATCATCATAAAAATGATTGGTGGTATAAGCAAGAATTTGAACGATTATTTAACAATATCATCATATCTAAAGCTGTAGCTAATGGCGATATTGACCCTGATAATTCAGATGAATATATTAAAAGGTTAATTCAACAAGAATTCATAACAGATTCAACCGTAACTGTTGTCTTGATTGGTGCAGAAACAGCGAAAAGAAAACATGTTGATTGGGAAATATCTGCAAGTCTTAGTAAAAAAGTTGGAGGATATTCTGGGCTGTTAGGAATTGTTTTACCTTCGCATCCTGATTATTACAATGACCGAATTTCAAACAATTCTATACCGCCAAGACTACTTTCTAATATTCAAAGTGGATATGCTGGTTTTATAAAGTGGACTACAGATGTCAACTTTATTTATCATTGTATTGAAA
>CALVEX010000223.1 GCA_944326655.1 Candidatus Gastranaerophilales bacterium
AACGACCGTCGCAATCGCATAATATCACCCTCCCCTTGTATTCCCCTCCCCTCAAGGGAGGGGATATGGAATTCCTTCCCTTAATAGGGAAGGTTAGGATGGGTTTCAAACAATCTGAACCTCACCCCAGCCCTCTTTTTCGCCCTCTGCCACAATATTTATTAAACTTTAAAATATTTGAACAAGAGTTTCCCAAGGAGAGGGAGAGCAACTTTCCGAAACGAACCTATTCACCTATTGACTTATTCACTTCTTCACTTAAGAAAAAACATGCCGCGTTTACATTAGCTGAAGTTCTTATCACTCTCGGCATCATCGGTGTAGTTGCGGTTTTGACCTTATCTACGGTTATCCAAAATATTCAAAACAAGCAAAACATAGCTAAATGGAAAAAGGAATATTCGGTAATCAATAATGCATTTAATGAAGTAGTTGCAGATGGGATAACCATATGTAACCACTCGCAATACGGTAATTGCTTTGGCAATTCATATACAAACGATTTTTTATATGCAATACAGTCAAAATTACGGGTAGCAGATTATTGTGGTTCTACTACGCTGTTTTCATCAGACAAACGATGTGATTTTTCTCAAAGTGACTATTGGAAAAAACATGGAAAGTACAAGTGGTCGGGCGTTAATGTTACACCTTATTGCGGTTACAAGGCCTTAGGCGGAGGAAAACTGGAAAATTCTAATTCTCCTTATGGAATAAATGCTTATAATTTTAACAAAATGGCTCTTCTTTTGGCAGACGGAGCTGCTGTCTATTTTGGAGAAAGTCATTATGGGCCCTGGATGGTTGTGGATGTAAACAATTTTAATAAAGGCCCTAATGAATTTGGAAGAGATGTATTTGTTATTCATGTAACGTCTAATATAAAGACAAATAAGCATTATATACAGCCCATGGGCGCAAATGGAACATATAATTTTTATAATGATTCTAACTATGACGAATGCGGTTGTTCCAAAGATGAAGGAGTAAAAACAGCGAATTATATAGCAGGTGCAGCAGGAACTGCAAATGTAATTTCAGGTGCATGTTGTTCTGCAATTTATCTACTGGAATAATAATTTATTTTTTGCGGATCCCCTTTATTTACATCTTAATATTTTTAAACAAAAAATTTGCAATTTTGCTATGTTAGTCGTAGTATGAAAAAAGCACGCGTGAGGCGATATTGCTTTATCTGTGCAAACGAGTGTAAATAGTACAATATATTGGAAAATTTGGATATGGCTTTAAACTTTCAGGAATTGGTTTTTAATTTACAAAAATTTTGGTCTGATTACGGATGTATAATTCAGCAGCCCTATGATATTGAAAAAGGTGCTTCTACAATGAATCCCGCAACTTTTTTACGTGCTTTGGGCCCTGAACCTTGGAACACTGCAATGATTGAACCTTGCAGACGCCCGACTGATGCAAGATATGGCGAAAATCCAAACAGACTCGGACATTATTTCCAGTTTCAGGTTATTTTAAAACCTTCCCCTGATAATGCGCAGGAACTTTATTTGAAAAGTTTGGAAGCTATGGGCATTGACTTAAAAGAACATGACGTAAGATTTGTTGAAGATAACTGGGAATCTCCTACATTAGGTGCCGCAGGTGTGGGCTGGGAGGTCTGGCTTGACGGTATGGAAATTACGCAGTTTACTTATTTTCAACAGGTTGGCGGTGTTGAAGTTAAGCCGGTGGCACTCGAATTGACATACGGTCTGGAAAGAATTGCAATGTATCTTCAAAACAAGGAATCAGTATATGATATTATGTGGAATGATACATTAAAATATGGTGACATTTACCTTCAAAATGAAATTGAACAATCTAAATACAACTTTGAAGTCAGTGATGCAAAGGCTCTGTTTACAATGTTTGATTTGTATCAAAAAGAAGTTGATAATTGTATTAATGCAAAACTCGTTTTGCCGGCTTATGATTACGTTTTGAAATGTTCTCACACATTCAATTTATTGGATGCGCGGGGCGTAATCAGTAAAGATGAAAGGATTAACTTCATTAACAGGGTCAGAACAATGGCTTCTGCTGTCGCAAGACTATATGTAGCACAAAGAGAAGAAATGGGATTTCCTCTTTGTAAATAATTATAAGGATAATAAATGGCAGAAAAATTTCACCGTGCGACATTTACTCGCAATTTTTTGAAGACTATCACAAGGATTAAAAATCCTGATGAAATGCTTGCTGAAGCAAAAGCAGAGGGTTTGGAAAAAACTCTCGGTGTGTGGGATTTAATTATTTTAGGTGTGGGTGCAATTATAGGGTCAGGAATTTTTGCTGTTGTCGGAATTGCGGCGGCAGGAAGTGCTGACGGCTCAATTATCGGCGCTGGCCCAGGACTTATAGTATCAATGATTATTGCAGCCGTTGCGTGTATATTTTCAGCACTTTGTTATTCGGAATTTGCAACAATGATCCCTGTTGCAGGCGGTGCTTATACTTACACGTTTGCAACTTTGGGTGAATTTGCCGCATGGATGGTCGGATGGGTTTTAATGCTTGAATATGCTATCGGGTTTATTGCTGTTGCCTGTGCATGGTCAAACCATTTTATCCAGTTTTTAAGCGGATTTTCAAAAGTTCTTCCGGCCTGGGCTTCCAATCCGCCTGTATGGCTGGTAAATGACGTATTTTCTGCTACAAAGCTTGCAGCAGAAGATTCCAATATTCATTTACCAATGTTATTTGGCATGCCTGTTAGTATAAATTTGCCTGCAATTATAATTGTTCTTCTTATAACAATGATTCTTGTAAGAGGAACAAAAGATTCTGCAAAAATGGCGGGTTTAATGGTATTTATAAAACTTGCGGTTATAGCATTATTTGTTGTTGCAGGTGCTTTTTTTGTAAAACCTGAAAACTGGACGCCTTTTGCTCCGCACGGTGCAGCCGGAATATTTGCAGGTGCGTTTTTGATATTCTTTGCATATATAGGTTTTGATGCTCTTGCAACTGCGGCAGAAGAATGTAAAAATCCCCAGAAAGATTTGCCTGTCGGTATTATCGGCTCGTTAATAATTACCACGATTGTATATGTTTCTGTGGCACTTGTTTTAACAGGGCTTCAGGATACAAGTTCGGCTGTCCCTCTTGCTTTTTTGAAGGCTCCTATGGCATATTGTATGTCTGTTTTGAATATGAATTGGGCTGCCGGTTTGATTTCTCTGGGTTCTTTGGCGGGTTTGACATCTGTTCTTCTTGTTTTGGAAATGGCTGCTACAAGAATTTTGTATGCGATGAGCAGAGATCATTTTATATCACAGAGATTTCAAAAATTACATCCGAAATTTCATACTCCTGCACGTTTGACCTGGACTGTCGGAATTTTGGCGGTTGTCGGAATTTTGACATTAAATTTGGATGTTGCGGCCGAGCTTTGTAACTACGGAACATTTACATCTTTTATAATTGTTTGTGTTGCCGTGCTGATATTAAGGAAAACCGATCCTGAAAGACCGCGTCCTTTTAAGGTGCCTTTTTCACCTGTAACCCCAGCGTTGGGAATAATTATATGCGGAGGGTTAATGATTTATAAATCAATGCAGCCTTCCGGATCTGCTTTGTTGTTCCCTGTTTGGCTGGGTGTTGGCGCAATAATTTATCTGTTATACGGTTTTGTCAGAAACAGACAGAATGAAAACAAAATTCATAACGAAAAAGTAGAACTTAAAAAACAAGAAATGATGAAATAATGGAATTAAAATCTCTAATAAATAATGCATTAAAGAAAAAAAGCCCCGACGAATTAATAGCTGTGAGTAAAAAATCAGAGTTGAAAAAAACTTTGAATGTATTTGACCTTATTGTTTTAGGTATAGGTGCAGTTGTCGGAACAGGTATTTTTACAATAATAGGTTCTGCAATACAGGGCGGACCCGAAAGTGTAGGTGCAGGGCCTGCAATTATTGTTTCAATGATTTTAGCTGTGGTAGCGTGCGTTTTTTCAGCATTGTGCTACAGCGAAATTGCTGCCATGATTCCTGTTGCCGGAAGCGCTTATACATATACGTATGCAACAATGGGAGAATTTATGGCATGGATGGTCGGATGGATTTTAATGCTTGAATATGCTATCGGAAATATTACGGTGGCCTGTGCATGGACTGGGTATTTTGTTCAGTTGTTAAAAGGATTTAAGCATATTTTGCCTGACTTTGTTGTGAATTTCCCTATGTGGCTGAGAAATGATTACAGATTTATGTTTGCATACTGCGACAAATACGGACTTGACCCGCATTCTCAGATGCCTTTTATCTTTGATAAAATACCTTTCGCAATTAATCTCCCTGCAATGGTAATTGTTTTGCTCCTGACTATTTTGCTTGTAAAGGGTGTTAAAGAATCAACACGGTTTGCAAGTGTCATGGTCGGCGTGAATATGTTCATGATAATTTCTTTTATTATCGTCGGATCTTTTTATGTAAAGCCGGGAAATTGGGTGCCTTTTGCTCCAAACGGATTTGAAGGTGTTTTCATGGGCGCATTTTTAATATTCTTTGCCTATATAGGATTTGATGCAATTTCAACAACCGCAGAAGAAACAGAAAATCCCCAGCGTGATTTACCTATTGCGATTTTGGGAACACTTGTAATTTGTACTGTTTTATATATTTGTGTAGCGCTTGTTTTAACGGGTAATGTGCCTCTGGGACATATTGATATTCAGGCACCTATTGCTCATGCAATGCGTGCTGTCGGAATGGACTGGTTTGCCGGACTAATTTCAGTAGGTGCATTGTGTGCGCTGACATCCGTAATTTTGATTTATCAACTCGGAACTACGAGAATTTTATATGCAATGAGCCGTGACAGATTTTTGCCGAAATCTTTACGTTTAATCCATAAAAAATACAGAACACCGCATGTTCTTACATGGATTTCAGGTATTATAGTTATTTTATGTACATTTTTTATGGATTTGAGTATTTCTGCGGAACTTTGTAATTTCGGAACATTTACATCTTTTATAATAATTTGTATTGCAGTATTGATTTTAAGAAAAACCGATCCGGAAAGACCGCGTCCCTTTAAAGTTCCGTTTTCTCCACTTTTTCCTATTCTGGGGATTTTGACCTGCGGAGGACTTATGCTTTATTCAATGAAATTTTTGACTACATCTTCACTGTATTTCCCGTTGTGGCTTCTAATAGGGTTTGCTATTTACGCAGGATACGGCTATAAGCAAAAAAGGCTTGAGGAAAAGCAAAGAGGGCAAAGACGTGTAAAGCCCAAAGTCGAAGTTCAGACTAAATAATGTTATTTGGAAGGTTGGAAGATAAGAGGGTAAGAAGATATGCTGTTATCGGTGGGCAAAGCCCGCAAGAAACATGTCATTGCTAGGGAGTGAAACGACCGTAGCAATCGCATAATATAATAGAACCTCACCCCAGCCCTCTCCTTGAAAAGGAGAGGGAGAAGAGAAACGTCCTCTCTCCTCGGGAGAGAGTTAGAGAGAGGGCTTATTTAGAAGGATTGGAAGATAGGAGGGTAGGAAGGTATGCCGGTATAGGTGAGCGCAGCTCACAAAGTTTTCTATGTCCTCCCCTTGAGACTCTGCCGAACAAACGATTGAGTATCGTTTGTGAGAGGGAGACGAAATCTATGATTTCGAGGAGGGGTCTAAATCACGGAAAGCCGGAGGTTAATAGGTCAGTTGGTTCTATCACCCTCCCCTTGAATTCCCCTCCCCTCAAGGGAGGGGACATGGAACGCTTTCCCATCTCTGGTCTAAAAGATAAGTTCCACTCTTGCAGCGGCACGCTGACGAAACGAACTTATCGTCCTAACGTCTTAACGTCTTATCGTCTGAAACAATCCC
>CALVEX010000224.1 GCA_944326655.1 Candidatus Gastranaerophilales bacterium
CGCATGACCTACCGCTTAGAAGGCGGTTGCTCTATCCAGCTGAGCTACTCGGGCTTGGATCCAGAGGGCTTAGACAAGTGTTTGGTTTCGTGGGGTACCTGTATAATCCCTCATAAAATTTATACTAACACAAAAATTTTTCTTTGCAAGATTTTTATTTAGGGACTTATATAGCAGTTTACACTAAATATATTAAAAACATATGCATACTGCCATTACGAACGTCGAATTGACCTCCGTATTTCTGGTATTGTGAAGTATTGTAAATCGGCTGTATTGCTTTGGAAAGAAGATGTAATCTATATTTCCCTTATTATGTAATAAATAATAATAAATTCTGGTTAAAGTTTTTCTTTACTTATGCCGTATTATTTTTATGTTAGGTGCATACTAAAAAGCAAAAAAGATTTTAATATTTACGGGAATAATATTGAATATTTTAAAAATTTTAGGGATATGGACGCAGCAATGAAAGATACTAATACTGCTGCAAATTATATTAAAAAGTTGTATATGGAGCTGCAACATGAATTTCCGGATGCAGAAATTCAAATTGAACCAATGCCTGATCCCAGAGAATTCGCCAAACAAAAGTTCGCCAATGTTAATTACCGTAAGCAATTAGAAGAATGGTGCGAATGTGCAAAGTTACAGGTTGATACCGTAAGGCAAGAGCTTATGAATGATAAGACAGATGCTTCATTGCAATCCAATGAAGCAACAGACAACAGAATGCAGAATAAGAAAGGTGTAAAAATGCTAATAGATGAACAAGAAGAGCAAAGATGGCTGGAAGAATTTAAACATGGCGGTAATGTAAGTAAGAAGCCAGAAAATAATTCTCTACCTCGTTTGTTTGCGGGGGATGAATTACATTTAGATACTTAAATCAGTGGAATTAAAAAACTGTAACTTTGATTGTTACAGTTTTTTATTGTATAATTCTTTTATAAATAAAAAAATTATAAAGGAATTAATTATGCTAACCGGAAATCAAATTAGAAAATTATACTTAGATTATTTTAAAGATAAACACCAGCACACAGTTGTGGAAAGTTCAAGCCTTGTGCCAGATAATCCTACGGTACTTTTGACAACTGCGGGTATGTTACAGTTTTTACCGATATTTTTAGGGATTGTAAAATCACCGTACAATCCGCCGCGTGCAACTTCCTGCCAGAAATGTGCCAGAGCCGCCGGAAAATATTGCGATATAGAAAACGTAGGCAGAACTACGCGTCATCATACTTTTTTAGAAATGCTAGGGAATTTTTCTTTCGGAGATTATTATAAAAAAGAAATTATTCCTTGGGCTTGGGAATTTGTTACGGAAGTTTTGAAACTTGATAAAGACAGATTGTGGATTACAATTTTTGAAACTGATGATGAAGCTTACCAGATTTGGAGAAGTGTCGGAGTTCCTGATGAACGTATTAAACGTAAGGGGAAAAAAGATAATTTCTGGGGACCTCCGGGGGCATCGGGTTCCTGCGGACCTTGTTCCGAAATTCACTATGATTTAGGCGAGCAGTATAAATGTAATGATCCACGCGGATGTGGAATTGACACCTGTGAATGCGACAGATGGGTTGAAATATGGAATCTTGTATTTACAGAGCTTTATCAGGATGAAGAAGGAAATCAATCCCCGCTCGAAAGCAAAAATGTTGATACAGGCATGGGCTTAGAGCGTATTACGATGGTTTGTCAGGGAGTTGCATCTACTTTTGAAACTGACCTTTTAAGACCTATTATGGATAAAGCTTCCGAGATGAGCGGAGTACCTTATTTTAAAGCCCCCTCCCCGAAATCAGAGATTTCGACCCTCCCTCAAGGGGAGGGTAGTGAGAAGAAGAATATTTCTCTTCGTATCATTACTGACCATGCAAGATGCGTAACTTTCTTGATTTCTGACGGTGTAATTCCCGGCAATGAAGGAAGAAGTTATGTTTTGAGAATGATTTTGAGACGTGCATTGCGCCATGGGAAAATTCTCGGTATGGATTTGCCGTTCTTGTATAAATTAGTTGATGTTGTTGTCGAAAACTACGGTGAAGCTTATCCGGATTTGGTTAAAAATAAAGAAAAGATTATTGATACAATAAAGAAAGAAGAAGAACGCTTTGCAAAAACTCTTGACCGCGGTTATAAAATGCTTGATGAATTTATTTCAGCCAAGAAAGATATTGACGGCGAAAGTGCTTTCAAATTGTATGATACTTACGGTTTCCCGTTTGAATTGACTAAGGAAATCGCATCGGAAAACGGTTTAAAGGTTGATGAAGCCGGCTATAAAGCTGCTATGCAGGAACAAAAAGACCGTGCAAAAGCTGCGGCTGCAAAAATAAGCGTAACAGGCGATATAAAATATGCAAAAGTTGAGGAACAAGTCGGCTCAACAGAATTTACCGGTTATACGGAAAATGAATGTGATGCCAAAATTCTTGCGGTTATAGAAGGCGATGGTTACACTGATGTTGTTTTGAATAGAACTCCTTTCTATGCGGAATGCGGCGGACAGGTTGGTGACAGCGGAATAATAGAGGATAAGAAGTCTGGCGGACAAGAGGTCAAGCTGGAAGTTCTTACGACATTTAAAGTTAATAAGTTGTTTGTCCACAGATGCAAGGTTATAAACGGTGATGAGCTTATTGGTGTCGAGGTTCACGCAAAAATAGATGTTCCGAGACGTGAAAATATAAGAATTCATCACACATCTGCACATTTGCTTCAGGCTGCATTGATTAAGGTTCTCGGAGATGAAGTTCATCAGGCGGGTTCTCTGGTTGAAGAAAACAGAATGCGTTTTGACTTTACCTTCCCCCGTGCTATGACTCCTAACGAACTTTTTAAAGTTGAAGAAATTATGAATAACTGGATTGCAAAGGGTTATGATGTTGTAACAGATGTTATGGACATTGAGCAGGCAAAACTTACGGGCGCAACGGCCTTGTTCGGTGAAAAATACGATGATATAGTAAGGGTTGTTTCAATTACAGACGGCAAAACATGTATTTCAAAGGAATTCTGCGCCGGAACTCATGCAAGAAATATTCGTGATTTAAGGCTTGTAAAAATTGTAACTGAAGGCGCAATTTCAGCAGGTACAAGACGTATTGAACTTGTTGTCGGACATGCGGCATTTGACTTTATGAATGCAAAGGTTAAAGAAATGGATAAACTTTCTTTAATGTTTAAAGTTCAGTACGACGGGGTTGTTGAGCGTGTCGAAAAACTTCAGGAAGAAATTCATGACCTGAAAAAGCAAGTAGAGAAACTTGAGGAAGAAAATTCAAGAGCGAAATTTGCAACATTTGCTTCAAAGGCTCAGGACATTGAGGGCGGCAAATTGTTTATCTCTAAATTTGAAGATATGAACCCTGTAGGGGCAAAAATCGGTATAGAATTTCTTGCGCAAAAACTCGGCGAAAGTATAATTGTTCTTGCGAATAATCGTATGGTTATCGCAAAGGTTTCTGACAGCTTTGTTAAAAAAGGTATTAATGCCGGAAAGATTGTCGGAGAAATTGCAAGAGCTACGGGAGCAAATGGCGGCGGACGCCCGAATTTTGCACAGGGAGGTGTGAAAGATGCTTCCAAGCTTGATCAAATTTTGGCAAAAGTTGAAGACGGATTAAAGTCCGTAACAGTTTAAAAAAACGGCGGTTTATACCGTCGTTTTTTTATTTATAATCAATATTTATTATTTCCCAAGTATCAAGTTCGCAGCATAAACTATCTGACAATTTTAATAGATATTTCAGGACAATTAGTATTATGTCCATACCCTCATACATATGATATTTATCGCAATATGCCTTTAATATAACGAGGAAACTGTTTATCTGATGAGTTATAATCTGTGCATTTTGTTTGTTGAATTTATGTTCAGCTGATATGTTATTCATTATAAGTTCTCCGGTTGGTTAATGGTCGTGAATAGTTGACTTTTGTTCTATTATAATCTATTGTATATAGTTTGTCAATAGTCTATTATAGTTGGTATAATGATGTATGAACCAAATAAAATACATATTAAAATAGGTCTTAAAATAAAACTTGAAAGAACAAAGAGAAAACTTTCTCAGGAAAAACTTGCTGAGCTTGCTGATTTGAGCAAAACACATGTCGGTGATATTGAAAGAGGGACTACCATCCCGACAATAGAAACTCTTAACAAAATTGCTTCTGCACTAAATATGGAACTTGTTGAATTAATTGATGTATCAAAAGTTGATTTGTAAATGAATGTTATTTATTAATACTTTCCGGCATCAATTTTGTCAATCAAATCCTGATAGCCTTTGTGAGACGAATTCTTTGCATAACGTTTAAGGCGTCTTTTGGCAATTGTTCTTAGCATATCTTTTTTATCAGGATTGCCGTTTTTTATAAAAAACAGCATTGCCTGTTTTCTATGTTCAAAAAGATCTTCATCACTCTGCCGTGCAAGAACATCTCCGAAAGTTTCCGGTCTGGTCTTTCTGTCCCACTCGTACAGAGGTGATTTTAAAAAGCATATGTTTTCCGCATATGACAATATGCAAGGTGTCCAGGATACATCTTCATATTTTAATAGTCCAAGAGGATGTTCCTTTACAATAGAGGCTTTGTATAACTTATTCCAGATGGCACAATTGTAATACCCCGGAGTGTACATAATATCAAGGTATTTATCTATATC
Organism: Candidatus Gastranaerophilales bacterium; assembly: GCA_944326655.1. Classification (GTDB taxonomy): domain Bacteria; phylum Cyanobacteriota; class Vampirovibrionia; order Gastranaerophilales; family Gastranaerophilaceae; genus Stercorousia. The sequence goes on from CALVEX010000224.1 coordinate 4,685, forward strand.
AACGGGTACATCTTCGGCAAAAGGAAGATTACAGTGAATAGTATATCCTTTGTCGGTCAGCCTGTATAGGGGTGCTATAGCAATATCACAGTAGAATTTATCAGCGGACTTATAAAGTTTGCAAATCATATCCGGACGGATTAAATCATCATTATGCATACATGCGATATATATTCGTTTTGCCTCTTGTATTCCTTTGTTCCTTGAATCTGCAACTCCGCC
>CALVEX010000225.1 GCA_944326655.1 Candidatus Gastranaerophilales bacterium
TTACGACTAGAGCTTTTTTTAATATCACTCTATCAATCATATTACCTCCTTTCTTGACCGATTTCTTAACTAATCTGTTGTGTCAAGGGAGGTGCTTGGGGAAGCTTACCCTGTGTAAATTATATCAAAAAACAATAAAGATGCAATATTATTAAAACTATTTTCTTTCTATAGTAAATTTGTAACCGAGGTAATCAAGTATATATTGGGCTTCATTAAATGTTATAGTACCTTTTTTCATTTTTAATGAAATATTACTGGCTCCGGTTTTTAAAGTCCTCTCTGCATTTAATGCTTTGATAACTTTATTTAATGATGTTCCGTTTCTTGCTATAAATGATTTTATTTCTGCTCTTATATCCAACATAATCAACATTGTATAGTATATTTTAATGTTGACAATTAATATCATATTTACTATAATTATATTCAATAATATTTAGTATAACTAAATAAATGTTAAGGAGACATAATGCCAAAACCAAAAACTGTTGAAGAAAATTTAGAAGAACTTCTCAATAAAGTTGATGATTTAAAATGGCTGTTTACTCTTATTGTCAATGCTGATTTTGACTCTGTTCCTTCCAATAATATGTTCGGCGCCATGAATTGTATAAGACGAATTATTGAAGACATCGAAAAAGATATTATGAATATTCAGATACAGCTTCACGAAAACGAAAAAAAATAAAACCATGATATAATATTTTTATGAAGATTTTAGGTATTGATCCGGGTTTAGGTATTGTAGGATATTCAGTTGTGGATTATGACGGGGAAAATCCTGTCCTTTTGCATTCCGGCTCTATTCAAACCCAAAAGGGGGCAAGAGAGCCTGCAAGACTTTTAGAGATTTTTGAGGATATGACATCAATTGTTGAAAAATATAATCCTGATTGTGCGGCAATTGAAAAACTGTTTTTCTTTCGGAACAGAACAACTGTTATGCCGGTTGCACATGCAAGAGGGGTAATTTTAACAGTACTTGAAAAATTTAATGTTCCGATATATGAATATACACCGATGGAGGTTAAACAGGTTTTAACAGGCTATGGACGTGCGGATAAAAAAGAAGTTGAACAGATGGTTAAATTGTCCCTGGGGGTTGATAATTTGCCTAAGCTTGATGACACTGTAGATGCAATTGCTATTGCTATTTGTCATACACGTTCAATTATGGTATGATAAAAGCTATGGATATAAATTGGATTTTATTAAGGCAAATTTCGGTTTTGAGTATATTTTTCGGACTTATACTCGGAGTTATTACCCTTATTCCTTATATCGGAACATTTTCGTTTATATTTTTGATTTGTTTTATATCTCCGCTTGTTATATGGATTTTGGTTAAATATAATTGCCTGTCTCTCACTTCAATAAAGGACAGTGTAATAGTCGGGGCAATAGCTGGTTTTGTATCATATTTGGGATTTTCGGTGATTTATGTACCGGTTTCTGTTGTTTTGATGAAACTTTTTCATTTTGCGACGAATTACGGGGTGGGTTTGATGCTTCAAAATGCTAACTTTTTCCTGTTGGTTGTAATTTCATTGTTCTTAGGGGTTTTAGGGGCGACAGTTAATGCGTTTACCGCTTTTTTAACAATGTGTGTTATGGATATGCTTGGTACATTCAGGAAATAAAGTTTTAATCCTGCTGTTTGAAAAATTTTTTTCTGTCAAAAAGAGTTTCGAAATCAAGGTTAAGAGTGTTCATTATTGCTATAATAATTGAAAGAGAGGTATTTGTTTCGCCGCGTTCTATTGTGCCTACGACCTGCCCGTAAGAAACCCCTATTTTTTCCGCAAGCTGTTCTTGGGAAAGGCCGGCTCTGTTTCTTTCGGCTTTTAAATTTCGTCCGAATTCTTTAAGTATTTCTTTTTTGTCCATAGAAAAATTCTATTTGCTTGACAAATTGTTTTCTACAATATATTATTTGTTTATAACAATAAATATATTGCAAAAAGCAATTTAAATATTATATATAAAGTTATTATGGGTTTAAATAAATTTATCAAAATAAATTCCGGTCTAACGTGTATTATAAAATTAGTGAATAAGCATTATTGCGCTTTTACTCTTGCAGAAGTGTTAATTACTCTTTCAATAGTAGGTGTTGTAGCCGCACTGACAATTCCGTCAGTTATTCAAAATAAAAATGACAGAGAAACGGTGAGCAGGCTGAAAAAAGTTTATTCATCTTTATCACAGGCATATTCAATGCTTTCACAGGAACATGGCGATCCGACAAATTGGGGAATTGTGTCTGCAAATGACGGTAATCCGGGGACATCAACTCCGGAAGGTGCTGCCAGTTCAATTAATCTTGCAAACATGTTTGCAAAACATATGCGCGTAATAAAAAATTGCGGTACAGACCGCGGATGTTTTTCCAAAGATACTTCCGTTGATACAAGAGCGGATGTCGGGAAAATACTGCTAAATGATGGTGCAGCTTTGGCCTTTGCAGGATTAAACGGTAATTGTGATAATTATAGAGGTGATACAAAACAGCTTTCATCTGTCTGTGCCTGGATTATTGTTGATATAAACGGAAATCGGTCGCCTAATACTTACGGTATAGATATTTTTGAATTTATGCTTACAAAATATGGTGTTGTTCCATATGGAATTTTTGGTGATACCGGCTTTCCTTTTGATACGGATTGTAAAAATTTTAAATTGTCATCTGACGTAATGCATGGCTGTACTGCATGGGTTTTATTTAATGAGAACTTGGATTACCGCAAATGCTCCGATCTTGGCTGGGATACAAAGACTAAGTGTAAATGATATTTTAAAATAAATTTTATTTCAGGTTTCTATTTTTGTAATATAATTTAGCTATGAACAGAGAGGAATTTATTAAAGCAAAACGTATCGTTTTCAAATTCGGAACAAATATTTTAAGAGGGGATGACGGCTATGTGTCGCTTCCGAGAGTTTTTTCGTTTATTGAGGACCTTGCCCGACTTGCAAGACAAGGGAAAGAAGTTATTGTAATCACCTCAGGTGCTGTAGGTTTAGGGAAAAAAAGATTAGGAATTGAAAGTACTGAGGGTGTAGCCCTAAAGCAAGCCTGCGCCGCAATTGGTCAGAGTAAATTAATGTCTATATATGAAACAGGTTTTGATACTTACGGACTTATAGCTTCACAAATTCTACTTACAGAAGACGATTTCTCTTTAAGACAAAGATATTTAAGCCTTAGAACAACATTAAATAAACTTCTGGAACTAGGCGTTGTTCCGATTATTAATCAGAATGATACAGTGTCAACTGTTGAAGTGCACCCGCAGTTTGAACACATGCAGGTATGTTTTTCGGATAACGACAAACTCTCAGCACTTGTTGCAAGCGAACTTGATGCGGATTTACTCGTTATTCTTTCTGACGTTGAAGGCTTATACGACAAAAATCCGAAAACAAATCCGGATGCAAAAATTATCAGAACCGTTGAAGAAGTAACAGAAGATATTCTCGCACTCGGAACAGATGCCTCGGAAGGCGGCAGAGGCGGTATGAGAACAAAACTTAAAGCCGCACAGATTGTTACAAGATTTGGCGGAAAAGTTTTAATAGGAAACGGAAAAATTCCTTATGTAATCAAAAAAATTTTTGAAGGTGAAGATATCGGTACAATGTTTTTGCCTCAGCGCGGCACTCTTCCGGATAAAAAACGCTGGATTGGTTACGCTACAAATATTATCGGACAAATTGTCGTCAATGACGGTGCAAAAAAAGCACTGCTTAAGCAAAAAAGCCTGTTACCAATTGGCGTTTGCGAGGTAATAAATGAATTTAACAAGGGCGATGTTGTATCTATCCTTGATGAAAAACATAACGAAATTGCACGCGGAATAGTAAATTACAGCTCGGATTCCTGCAGAAAAGTTATCGGATGCCACTCTGATAATATTATGGAAATTCTCGGTTTCAAAAACTATGACGCGATAATTACACGCGACAATATTACATTGCTTTGACAAATCCTCCCTCGCCTCATCGGATTGACCTCCGTGCGGGAGAGGGTTGTAGTGAGGGGTAAAATACAAATGGACTTTATACAAATAGCTAAAAACGCAAAAGAAGCTTCACTAAAAATTGCAGACTTATCAACTGAAATTAAAAATAAAGCTTTAATTCAAATAGCAGATG
>CALVEX010000226.1 GCA_944326655.1 Candidatus Gastranaerophilales bacterium
AAAAACCTTGTTTCATTTGTATTTGTTTTAATTTAGCCGCATTCTCTACAAAGTTTTTGTAGAAAATACCCTCGGATGATAATATTTTTATTTCCTTTAAATTAACAACATTTTCAAGCAAAGCTGATTTATACTCCTGGTATAGCTTTGTCGATAAGATGGCAATTTCAGATGTTTTAGCCTTAAAGTATCTGTTTTGAATAAAAATTGATATGCAAACAAATATAATGGTAATAACAGCCGGAATTAAAAATTTAATAAGTAAAAGAAGTATTACCATTGTAATTATAATTGTGTTTGTCAAAAGATTAAGAAATCTGAATATAAAATTACCAATAACCTGATCTGTTAATGTTTCAATTATGTATAGCTTATCTGTTTGTGATTTATTCATTGTGTCTTTATAAGGTGCAAAGATAAAGTAGCTCATAAATCTGTTTACAATAGCCTGCTTCCAGTTTGAAACAAATTTTGACTGAATATATTGCGTAAAAATTATAAAAGCATTTTTAATTATAAAAATCAGAAGAACAGAAAGCCCTATTAAAAGTCCGCTGCGAATGGAGTTGTCTATCGATATAAATTTGAAAGAATTTGGCAAAGCATCAGGCTGTATAATAAGCAATATAAAAGGATAAATTAGTGCAATTCCTAAAAATTCCAGACAGCCTGCTATAAAAGATAATCCTGTAAAGGCACATAATTTTAAATATCTGCCTTTGCCATAATATTTTATGAATTTCGTAAAATTTTCAAGATACATGTTGAAACCTTATTTTATTATTAAGATATGGAAAATTTTTCTGATATAATATATAATCATGGTAAAGGAAGGAGTTAATTATGTCAAATCCGATATTAAATGAAGACCGATTTTCACCGCAGGCAAGAATTCTTGATGGTGAACCAATGACGATTTCAGGTACGGTGAACAAAATATTCATGTTATTTGTCTGCCTTATTGCCGGGGCTGCTATTAGTATTTATACTCTTTTTACATCGCCTGCTATGGTGCCCGCTATGATTATTGCCGGAGCTGTGGTTTCTTTTATACTTGTTTTGGTTACAAGTTTTAATATTAAACTCGGAAAATTTACTGCCGCACCTTATGCATTATTTGAAGGGTTGTTTTTAGGAGCCGTTTCAATGGCTTTTGAGGCACAGTGGCATGGTATAGTTTTGCAGGCAGTGTTTGCAACTTTTGCGACTATGTTTGTAATGTTAATGCTTTATAAAGCAAGAATAATCAAATATACTGCTAAGTTTCAGGCCGTTTTAATGACTGCAATGTTGTCTGTTTTAGCAATTTATTTAATACAATTTGTCGCCTCATTTTTCGGGCGCAGTATTCCTTTGATTTGGGAAGCAGGCCCAGTAGGGATTGCGTTTAGCCTTATAGTTGTCGGTATTGCGGCATTTTCACTTATTCAGGATTTTTTCTTTATTGAAACGGCTTCACAAAACTTGCTCAGTAAAGATTATGAATGGTACGGAGCTATGGGGCTTATGATTACCCTCGTATGGCTCTATATGGAAATTTTAAGATTATTTGCAAAACTTAACAGCAGAAACTAAAATAAATAAACAAATAAATAAAAATATAAAGAAAGGGCTCTCAAAAGAGCCCTTTTCATATCAATTCTCCATAGATTTTACCGTTTTTAAAATCTGTTATTTTAATGTTTTGTAAAGTGTTTAAAAGCTGTTCATCTTTAGAATTTATAAGGACCGTTAGATAATTTCTTGTAACACCTTTAAGATGACCTGTGTTTTTATCAGGATGCTTTTCAACAAGAATTTCACGGCTCATACCAAGATTTTTATTTATAAATTCTATATGTTTAAATGTTGAAAGTGCTTTAAGAATGTCAGAACGCCATTGCCTTGTCTTTTCATCAACCTGATCAGGAAAGTTTGCGCCTACGGTGCCTTCTCTTTGCGAATACGGAAATGTATGAATTTTAGAAAGTCCTGATATCCTTAAATTTTCTGTTGTTATTCTGAAATCTTCTTCAGTTTCGCCGGCAAACCCCGTAATAATATCACATCCGATAAACGGAAAGTCAAACCTGGTATTTATTTTATCAATTTGTTTTAAATAATCTTCCACCTTATAAAATCTGTTCATGGATTTAAGAGTTTTATTACAGGCTGATTGAAGCGAAAGATGAAAATGCGGGCAGAATTTTTGTGAAGCTGACAAAAATTCCAACAGTTCATCAGTTATTTCATGCGGATTTAAAGAACCGAGCCTATATCTTTCTATTGTAGTTTTTTCTTCTATTTCTTTCAAAAGGTCTAAAAGTTCCAAGCCTAAATCTTTTCCCCATAGTCCGATATGAATACCGGTAAGAACAACTTCTTTAAATCCATGTTTTGAAAGTTCATTAATCTGCTCTGTTATAAATTTTGCATCTGCGCTTCTGCTTTTGCCGCGTGCAAAAGGAATTATACAGTATGAACATCTGTTGTCGCAGCCGTCCTGAATTTTTACGGTTGCTCGGGTTTTTGACATATCGTGAAGTATTACTCTGTTAAAACTTTTTTGTTCCATAATATCTGCAACAATACACCTGCTGTTTTTGTTTTCATTTAAAATTTCATATAGAGTAAGTTTTTCATTATTCCCAATGACATAATCTATAAAATCATTCTCAAGTAATTTAGCTTTTTCTGTTTGTGCTATACATCCCGTTAAGATTGTGAGTATGGAGGGATTTTTATGTTTTGCAGAACGCAGAAGATACATTGCCTCACTGTCGCTTTTATGCGTGACAGTACAGGAATTCAGAATGTAATAATCTGCATCGTAAATATTTTTTGTTTGTGCTATTCCGTTTTTTTCTAAATCTTCGGCAATAATTGAGCTTTCAAACTGATTCGCTTTACAGCCCATTGTATGAATATAAAACTTTTTCATATAAATAATAATATTAAAAATAAAATTATATGTAAATAATCTTAACAATTTTTGTAATTCCTAGCAAAAAATTTTACTTTTTGGTTTTAATAAGGTATAATTATTTTGCGAAAGTGTAGGTGTGTGTATGCAAATTTCAGATATAAGTCCTAATTTTCAGGGCAGACGTGACAGGATTGATGAATTAATTAATCTTGATGATCAAAGTATTCGTGAAATCGCGTATTTAAAAACGGCTCAAAAAACTGATGAGAAAAAACACAGACGAATTACAAATACCCTTATTGCTGCAGCTCCTGTTGCGGCAGGTATTGGGGCGGCCGTATTCAATAAAGGCAGAACAAAAATATTTTCAAAAGAAGTTTCAGGTCTTGCGGCAAGAGCTGCGCACGGATTAAAAGCCGGTGCCTTATGGGGTGCTACTTTAGGTGCTGTTGGCCTTGTGGGATTAGCTAAAAATGCTTTATCAAAGACTTCGCCTGAAGTAAGAAAATTCGACAGAGAACATCCTGTTCTATCAATTTTAACTTTATTAGCGGCAGGTGTAGGTGCTATTGCATTAACCGGAAAAGCTGCAGCCAAGCTTGGAACTGTTGAAGCGCCCAAATTCCTTAGAAAAGGGACTGAGAAAGTTGCAAAATTTCTGAATACAAATAAGCATTTGGGCTCAGTTAAGAATTCGGCTAAAACATTATTGGCTAAAGTACCTTCAGCATTAAAAGAAGCAGGTGCAGCAGCATTAGACTGGGCGCCTCAAATTCTTCTCTTAGGCGGATTTTTCCATTCATTAGGTCATAGTTCTGCTGTCAACAGAGAATTTAGCAAAAATTATAATGAACTAAAAGAAAAACAATTAAATCTTTCAAAGGCACGTCAAAGAGAACTCCAATTGGAAAATGATTTCTATAGACAAGATGCAGGAAATCGTGAGGATTTAACACTTGTAAAAGATCCTTTAAGGGATTTGCCAGAAGAAGTAACCGAAAGAATTAATGAACTGCATGAAGAAGAAATTGCAGACGATTAATGTCGATAAAAATAAAAGATAAAAAAGAACAACTATAAAAGTTGTTCTTTTTTATTGAGGAAATTGCGTATTTTTGCTCAAGCTTGACAAAACCTGAAAAATCATAAATAATAAAAACATTATTGGAAATTAACAGGAGTTTTGTTATGTTTAAAAATAAGAAGCACCCCCCACTCTACAAAATCCTTACAGATACTCTGTTTTCAGGGAAGTTTAATATAAAAAAAGTCTGGAGGGCAAGAGGTCAAGCTGTTATCTGCGGTCAAAGCCATCATAAAGAAATATGTCATTGCGAGGGAATGAAACGACCGTGGCAATCGCATAGTAGTGAAATTTCATCGGTAATCTTTTGCAGCGGTACGCTGTCGAAACGAACTTCTCGTCCTTGCGCCTTAGCGTCTTATCGCCTAAAGAAATCACCCCTCACCCTAACCCTCTCCCGCGCGAAGGTCAATTCGCAGGGGAGAGGGGACTATATCAATTCCCTGAAACGAACTTATTCACCTATTGACTTATTAACTTATTCACTTAAGAAAAAATTTGCGTTTACATTAGCAGAGGTTCTAATCACCCTCGGAATTATCGGCGTGGTTGCTGCAATGACTATACCCACACTTATCGCTGATTATCGCGATAAAGAAATAGCTACACGTGTAAGAAAAATTTATTCTGATGTAAATAATGCAATATTGCTGGCCCAAAACAATTTAGATGCTGTAAATGATAATTCGGCATTATTCAATCCCAATAACACAAGCTATCAAACAGCATTGAATTTCTCAAAATACTTTAAAGGCTCCGAAGTTTGTGAATCAAACACAGACAATAAATGTAAAAAATTTTATTACGATGTTAAATATAACAAATATTATACTGCCGGAGGAGATACAGGAGCCGTTAATTCAATGTGGTATCCCGCAATAATACTCAGTAATGGAGCAATTTTATTTATATACCAATATCAAAACCCAAACTGCTATGCAGTACAAACATGGGAAGAATGGGATGAAAATGGCAAACCTATTCTGGACGGAGATGGAAATCCGGTTACACACACATCATACATTGACTATTGCGCTGCAATATTAATGGATGTTAACGGAAACAAGCTTCCAAACAGATATGGACAAGATTTTCAAAAAATTATAGTAAAAAAAGACAAAGTAGAACCGGCTTTACAATCCTGGGAAGGTGCCGAAAGCTTCAAAAATATCCTCTCCGGAAGCGATGAATTTATTTATGAAGATTATAAAGTCGGCGATTAATATTAATTTCAAAAATTTTGTTTTTCAGGTATAATAATAAAGAACATTAGAAGTGTATAACGAAATGCGCCGGGAAAGCGCAAAGCTCACAGAAAGTTCGCTGGGAGCAGGAAAGGAAAATTATGATACCTGAAACAAAAAAATTTGAAATTGAGATTGGCGGAAAAAACGTTACAATAGAAACAGGTAAATACGCACAATCAACAAACGGTTCTGTTACGGTAAGATGCGGTGATACAATGTTATTTGTACACTGCGTTGTATCAAAAGAGCCTCGGGTCGGGATAGATTTTTTCCCGCTATTAATTGATTATGAAGAAAGAATGTCTGCAATCGGCCGAATTCCTGGCGGATACAACCGTTCAGAAGGTAAAGCGGGCGATAAAGCTATACTTATTTCAAGACTTATAGACAGACCTATCAGACCACTGTTTCCTAAGGGTTACAGAAATGATATACAAATTGTTGCGCAGTTATTCAGCTATGATCAGGTTAATCAGCCTGATACTCTTGCAATGCTAGGAGCATCCTGCGCTTTAATGCTTTCTGGGGCACCTTTTGAAGGGCCTATAGGAGCTGTCAGAGTTTCCAGAGACGAAAACGGCAACATGATAGCTAATCCTACCCATCAGCAGGCTGCAAAATCAGATTTGGATATTGTAGTTGCAGGTACTCATGATTCGGTAATTATGGTTGAAGCCGGTTGTAAATTCGTTACAGAAGACGATATTATGAACGCTGTTGAATTTGCACAAGGCGAAATAAGAAAACAATGCGAAGCTCAAGAAGCGTTTGTAAAAGAATGCGGAGTTGTTAAAGAAGAGTTCGTAAATCCTTATGATACTTCAGAAATTACAAAAATTATTGACGAAACAGCTCATGACATGATTTTTGATGCTTACCATAATTTCGACAGAGAATACAGACAAAATAAACTTGAAGAAGCTAAAAAACTCGTAAAAGAAAAAATAGATGCACTTCCGGAAGATGATTACATCAAAAAAATAATGGAAGAAACAGGCATTGACTTTGTTGCAGAAGAATTTAAAAACACAGAAAAACACATTATGCGTACAATGATTCTTGATGAAGGGGTAAGAGCTGACGGAAGAAAGCCGACTGAAGTTCGTCCTATCTGGTGTGAAGTAGGTGTATTACCCAGAGCTCACGGATCCGCAGTATTTACAAGAGGACAAACTCAGGTATTATCAGTTGCCACTCTCGCAGGCCCGGGTATGAAACAGGAATTAGACGGAGTTGATCCGCAGACTGAAAAAACTTATATGCATAAATACATATTCCCCGGATTTTCAGTAGGCGAAGTTAAACCTTTAAGAGGCCCGGGTAGACGTGAAGTAGGACACGGGAGTTTAGCAGAACGAGCAAATATTCCGGCGTTGCCTTCCCAGGAAGAATTCGGTTACACAATCCGTGTCACATCTGATGTTCTTGAATCAAACGGGTCAACATCTATGGCATCAACCTGCGGGTCATCAATGGCATTAATGAATGCCGGCGTTCCCGTAAAATGTATGATAGGCGGAGTTGCAATGGGTATGATTACCGAAGAAGGAAGAGAACCGGTTGTATTAACAGACATTCAGGGTATAGAAGACTTTTTAGGCGATATGGATTTCAAAGTTACCGGCAACGACACAGGAATTACGGCTTTACAAATGGATATGAAAGCAAAAGGTATTGCAAATGAAACTTTACGCCGTGCTCTTGCACAGGCTAAAGAAGGAAGACTGCATATCTTGGGCAAGATGAGAGAAGTAATTTCCGCTCCGGCAGATCACTTATCACCTTATGCACCAAGTATTACAACAATGACAATCCCTGTAGAAGATATCGGAACAGTTATCGGACCGGGCGGAAAACAAATCAGAGCGATTATTGATGCTTCAGGTGCCGAAATTGATATACAGGATTCCGGTGTAGTAACAATTACTTCTAACGATCAGGAAGGTGCTCAGATTGCTCAGAGAATGATTAAAGAATTAACATTCAAACCTGAACCAGGCATGGTTGTTAAAGGTAAAGTTGTAAGAATTATTCCTATCGGCGCATTTGTAGAACTTGCACCTGGCAAAGACGGTATGGTTCATATATCACAGGTATGCAATGAAAGAATTGATACAATAGAACCGCATCTGCACATTGGCGACGAGGTTATTGTCAAAGTTGTTAAAATAGATGACAAAGGAAGGGTTAATCTTACAATAAAAGGCGTAACCGATGAAGAAAAAGCAAAATTAAATTAATAAAAAACAAAGACCGGCAAATCAGCCGGTCTTTTATTATATAATTTTTTGTGATAATCTGAAATTAACTGGAGGATAAATAACATGTGCGATGTAATAACTATCGGAAGCGCAACAATGGATGTATTTGTTGAAAGCGATGATGCAAATATTGTTTCTGTTTATACAAAAAACAAAAAATCAGAGTTTATGAGCTACCCGTACGGAGCAAAAGTTGAAATTTCAGATTTCACATCCCAGGTTGGGGGCGGCGGAATTAATACAGCCGTAAACTTTGCAAATCTTGGCTATAAAACAAGCGCTATATTTAAAATCGGGGATGATATTTATTCGGACGGAATTCTGGAATCATTTAAAAATAGAAATGTTGATTTATCAAATATAGTACAGGATAATAAATTAAGCACAGGATTTTCAATTATTCTTGTAAGCTTTCAGGGCGACAGAACCGTTCTTGCGCATAGAGGAGCGAACGCACAAATAAAAAAAGCAGATATTAATTTTGAGGCAATAAAAAATGCAAAACTTCTCTATATAGCACCTATGAACGGGGATAGTACAAAAATTCTTGATGATATTGCCAATTTTGCAAGCGAAAATAATGTTTATGTATGTTTCAATGCGGTATCCACAAGTATAAAAAAAGGATTTAATTACCTGAAAAAAATTCTTGAAAAGGCTAATATTGTCGTAATGAACAAAGAAGAAGCAGCACTTGCTACACAAATTCAGGTTAGACCTGACACACGGGATGAAAAATTTTCAGACGAACTTATCCACCCGGATGTAAAAGCAATGTTTAAAAAGCTGAAAGTTTGTGATTATCAGATAATTGTAATAACAGACGGCGGAAGGGGTGCATACGCATATGACGGAAAAGATTTTTACTACTGTCCGGTATTTGACGGCCCTGTAGTTTCAACATTAGGTGCCGGCGATGCCTTTGCCTCAACCTTCTGTGCAGCACTGGGAAGAACTAACAAAGACATAGGAAAAGCATTAATGTATGCTTCTGTAAATTCTGCCGGTGCAGTATCCGAATTTGGAGCAACGCAAGGCTTGCTGACATTTGACCAGATAGAAGAAAAATTAAAATCAAATCCCTCTTATACATACCAGACAGCTTGACAAAACCTGAAAAATCATAAATAATAAAAATGTTATTGGAAATTAAGAGGAGTTTTGTTATGGTTAAAGATAAGAAGCTGAGAATTGCCCCCCCCCCGAAAGCGTGACACGCAGAAGGCAAGAGGTCAAGAAGACAGGAAGACAAGCCGTTATCGGTGAGCAAAGCTCACTAAATACTAAATACCTTTCCTATACAGGAAAGTTGGGAAATGTCCTCTCTCCTCGGGAGAGAGCTAGAGAGAGGGCTTATTTAGGGAGATTGGAAGATAAGAAGGTAGGGAGGTATGCTGTTATCGGTGAGCAGAGCCCGCGTAAAAATAAATTCCTTCCCTTAATAGGGAAGGTTAGGATGGGTTTCAAACAATCACCCCTCACCCTAACCCTCTCCCGCGCGAAGGTCAATTCGCAGGGGAGAGGGGACTATATCAATTCCCTGAAACGAACTTATTCACCTATTGACTTATTAACTTATTAACTTATTCACTTAAAAAGAAAGCCGCGTTTACTTTGGCTGAGGGCGCTACGCGCGTAGTCCTGCCAAACAGGCAACGTCGGGCAGCATTTACATTGGCTGAGGTCTTAATCACCCTCGGAATTATAGGAGTGGTTGCGGCGATGACTTTGCCGACACTTATTACAAAACATCAAAAAAAAGTGCTCGCCGCACAATTAAAGGCTAATTTCAGCCTTATTGCTCAGTCGATTGAAATGTCACAAGGGAATATAGAAGATCCAAACTGGGCACAACAAATTGATAATCAGAATATGGTCAATTACTCAGACGAACAAAAGATTGCAGATGCTGAAAAATATGTGACCGGTAATTTAAAAAAAACAAAGGTCTTTGGATATGTATATCCAGTGAGCTTAGGATACTTCCCGATATATAAAACAATGTCGGGGGAACGTACAGCTCCAACTAGTACAACCGGAACCGATTATTATACAATGCTTCTTGCAAACGGCAGTTTTCTTTTTTATAAAATTAACTATAATAATGACGGAACGGGTACTTCCCCGATGATATATGTTGATGTTAATGGTAAAAAGGGACCGAATATTGTAGGCAAGGATGTATTTCTTTTATATATAAATACTTCCGGAAAACTTGTTATGCCCGGAATTGAAGATCG
>CALVEX010000227.1 GCA_944326655.1 Candidatus Gastranaerophilales bacterium
ACTGAATATGGAATATAAAGATTATTATGACATATTGGGTGTAAAACGTGATGCAACCGAGGCTGAAATTAAATCGGCCTATAGAAAACTTGCAAGAAAATATCACCCTGACGTTAATAAAACTAAAGAAGCCGAAAGTAAATTTAAAGATATTAATGAAGCTTATGAAGTTTTAGGCGATAAACAAAAACGTGACAGATACGACAGTTTAGGGTCTAACTGGCAGGGCGGACAGAGCTAGACTCCTCCTCCGGGATTTGAGCAATACGGTTTTGGCAGCGGTCAGGGCGGAAACTACCAGAGCTTCAGCTTTAACGGCGAAGATTTAGGCGGATTTTCCGACTTTTTCAGTTCGCTATTTGGTGATATGATGGGCGCTGGAACAAGAAGCCAACGGATGAACTTTGGAGGTTTTGACTTTGGAGGAAATCAGGGGCAAAGAACAACTTCACGCAGAAGAACATCGCAGCAACAGCCCAAACCCGAAGACCTTGACATAACAATGACTTTAAATGTCACTGTGAAAGATATATTTGACCAAAAGCCTATTACAGTTAAATTCAACAATATGGAACGGTGTACAAAATGCTCCGGTAACGGCGGTTATTGCAGCGAATGCGGTGGAACGGGCTTTAAATCAGAACCTAAATCAATAAAGGTTAAACTACCGCCTAACATAACAGAAGGCCAAAAGGTAAGAATTAAAGGAGAGGGAAAATCTGATTCATACGGAAGAAAAGGTGATTTATATCTTATTGTTAATATTAAAGATAAAGAATATGAAGTTAACGGCTCTGACTTAACTAAAGAAATAGAAATTACGCCGCCCGAAGCTGTACTCGGTACAAAAAAGGAAATAGAAACTCTTCACGGGAAAATAAGTATAAAAATTCCACCCAAAACATCTTCCGGACAGTCTCTAAGATTGAAAGAATTAGGATTGCCTAAAAAAGGCGGAGGCTACGGAAATCTCAATGCAAAGATTAAAATCGTTATACCGAAAAATCTTTCTGACAGGCAGATTGAACTTTACAAAAAAATTGCAGAGTTATAAAACTCAACAAAAGCATTGACAATATCCCTCAATATATGCACAATAAACATATACAAGTTTTGGGGGATATTTTTATGACAAAAGAAACTTTTTTACATGACAAACATATCGCACTGGGTGCAAAAATGGTTGATTTCGCAGGCTGGGAAATGCCCGTTCAATACACTTCAATTATTGAGGAACACAAAAATGTCCGTGAAAATGTCGGTCTGTTTGATGTTTCCCATATGGGAGAAGTGTTTGTATCAGGAAAAGATTCTATTGAATTTCTAAATAAAATTGTTCCTCAGGATATTTCCAAATTGAATTATGAAAAAGCCGTTTACTGCCAACTAACAAATAAAAACGGCGGCTTGATTGATGATTTGATTATATACAAACTTGGAATTTTAGAATACCTTGTCATTTGCAACGCTTCAAGAATTGATGAAGATTTAAACTGGATGGTCAGAAACAGCAAGGGTTTTGATGTAAAAATAGACAATCAGTCACATAATTATTCACTTCTTGCCGTTCAGGGGCCAAAGGCTGACGCTTTAATGAGAAAACTCGGTCTGACAACACAGCAGGAATCATTTACCATTAAACCAGATAAAATTGCGGGAATTAAGGTGCTTGTGTCACGTACCGGCTATACTGGCGAAGACGGTTATGAAATTCTTGTTGAAAATAAAAATTCAGAATATCTATGGGACAAGATCCTTGAAGAAGGCAAAGACTTCGGGATTAAACCAATAGGTCTCGGCGCAAGAGATACATTAAGACTTGAAGCAGCCTTACATCTTTACGGGAATGATTTGGATGAAAATACAACACCCGTTGAAGCAGGCCTTTCCTGGTCAATTCCTAAAGATAAAAAGGACTATTACAATGGAAAAGAAATTATTGAGGGACAGCTTCAACATGGCGGTAAAAAGAAACTTATCGGATTAAAAATGCTTGACAGGTCAATTGCAAGGCATGAATATGAAGTTTATAAAGACGGACAAAAAATCGGAATAATCACAAGCGGTGCGCCTTCTCCGACATTGGGAGAAAATATAGCCCTTGCGTATGTAAATAATGATAAAGAAATTTGCACAGGAACAATTGTTCAAGTTATGATAAGAGAAAAATTACATGATGCAGAAATTGTAAAAAGACCTTTTATTCAAAAAAGAAACAGAGTTAAATTATAAATATAAGGAGAACAAAATGAATACACCGGACAATATTTTATGTTCTAAATCTCATGAATTTTTATCAGACAACGGTGATAATACATTTACCGTGGGATTAACTGACTATGCTGTCGAACAGCTCGGCGACATTGTATTTTTGGAATTGCCAGAAGAGGGAGCAGAATTTAAAAAAGGCGACACATTTGCAACAGTTGAATCTGTTAAAGCTGCTTCGGAAATCTATATGCCGGTCAGCGGTAAAATTATAGAAGTTAACAACAGTGCTGTTGAAACACCTGAAATTTTAAATGAAGACAGCTATGAAAAAGGCTGGCTGGTCAAAATTGAACCTACCGGAAATATTGAGGCCGAACAGGCTGATTTGCTGGAATACGAAGATTATAAAGAAGAACTGGAATAAACAATGAAAAATTTTTTGGTACATAACGATGAAGTAAAACAAGAAATGCTCAAAAGTATCGGCGTTTCAAATATTGAAGATTTGTTCAGGCAGATACCTGCTAAAGCTCGTGCAGGAAAACTTAATCTTGAAGATCCGATAAGTGAAATGGAAGTTCAAAAACGTATTAAATCACTTGCAAAAAAGGACAATACAGATTACATAACATTTCTTGGCGCCGGAGTTTACAATAAATTCATACCTGCATGTATTTCCCAGGTCGCAAACAGATTTGAATTTTTAACGGCATACACGCCTTACCAGCCGGAAATATCTCAGGGTACACTTCAGGTTATGTACGAATTTCAGACAATGATTTGCCGCCTGACCGGGATGGATATTTCTAATGCAACAGTATATGACGGAGCAACTGCATGCGCAGAAGCAATCTTAATGGCTGTAAGAATTTCAAAAAAAGACAAAGTTCTTGTATCTGATAAACTTAATCCTGAATATATAAATGTCATTAAAACATACTGCTGGGCAAGTAATATTGG
>CALVEX010000228.1 GCA_944326655.1 Candidatus Gastranaerophilales bacterium
ACTTATCGTCCTAACGTCTTATCGTCTTATCGTCAGAGACAATTTCAACCTCACCCCACCCCTCTCCTTGTAAAGGAGAGGGAGAGCCACTTTCCGAAACGAACTTATTCACCTATTGACTTATTAACCTATTCACTAAAGAAAAACCTTGCAGCCTTCACATTGGCAGAAGTTCTAATCACCCTCGGTATAATCGGCGTTGTTGCTGCGATGACTATGCCAACATTGATTGCAAAACATCGTGCACAGGTCTTACAAACACAGTTTAAGAAACGCTATTCAGAGGTGTCTCAGGCTCTCGTTCAATTGAAGAAGAATGATGAATTTTTGAATGTTACTGACGGGCCTCAATTACAGGATTTGCTTGTACAACAATTTAAGGAGGCAAAAGCCCCTGCCAGGAATATTTACACATCAACTCCTGAGCGGCAAAAAGAATTGCTGGGGTTTGAACTTCCGGTTTATAAAACATTAGATAAAAATAGTGAATATTATGAACGGGCGCTTGATGACGGGTTTATATTTATTAATAACGAATATTTTGTTTTTATCAATGCGGATTATTCTTCTCTTAACAATGCGAGTATTATAATTGATATAAATGCTCTTAAGGGTCCTAATATAGCAGGTTATGATTTATTCTTTTTTAATTTGGATGAGAATTTTATTTTGCGCTCTACTGATAAAATTGATTATTTATGCAATAAAAAAACTTCCGGTAATCAAAGCGGATATTCCTGTAGCTATTATGCCATGACCGACAAAGATTACTTTAAAAATTTGGGTTGGTAAATGAAACTTATATCGCAGTTTACACTAGATATGGTAAAAAGCGTCTCCCTGAACTTGTTTCAGGGTCTAAATAATATTGAGATTCCGAAACACGGAGGTCAATCCGACGTTCGGAATGACTGTATGCATGTGTTTTGAAAATATCTAGTGTAAACTGCGATATCGGTTTTTGCTAAATTTTCTTTTTAATCCTGTATGTTTAGTATAAAATTATTTTATAGTAGAAATAGAATTGAAAAGGAAATATAAATATGCTTAGAACCGGAATTGTAGGCCTGCCCAATGTAGGAAAATCAACTTTATTTAATGCTTTAACAAGTGCAAAAAACGCCCAGAGTGCAAATTATCCGTTTTGTACTATTGAGCCGAATGTCGGGGTGGTTAATGTTCCTGATGAAAGACTTCCGATACTTGCGAAACTCTGCAAAACAGATATTATAATTCCGACTGCTATTGAATTTGTGGATATTGCAGGGCTTGTTAAAGGTGCAAGCAAGGGAGAAGGCTTAGGAAACCAGTTTTTGCACAATATAAGAGAAGTTGATGCAATCATTCAGGTTGTAAGGTGTTTTGATGACCCTAATACAATTCACGTTGCAGGTAAAGTTAGTCCGCTTGATGATATTGAAGTAATTAATACAGAACTTGCCCTTGCGGATTTGGCCTCTGTTGAAAAACGTCAAGCAAGAATTTCAAAACAGGCAAAAGGCGGAGATAAAGCTGCTGTATTGGAAGACGGAGTTTTAACAAAATTAACTGATCTACTTTCCGAAGGGACTTTTATAAATGTAAAAGAACATTTTAACGAGGATGAAATCCCTGTTGTTAAACAGCTTAATCTCATGTCTACAAAACCTGTAATTTATGCCGCAAATGTTTCCGAATACGATTTGAAAGGCGGAAATGCATATACAGAGCAGGTGAAAGAATATGCATCAAAACATAACGCAGAGGTCGTGCTTATTTCTGCAAAAATTGAAGAAGAACTTGCAGAACTCGGAGCAGATGAAGCTAAAGAGTATCTAAAAGAACTGGGAGTTGAAGACAGCGGAATCGACAGGATGATAAAATCTGTTTATAAACTTCTGAATTTGCTCACCTTTATAACAGCCGGAGAAAAAGAAGTTCACGCCTGGACAATTCCTGCCGGGGCTAAAGCACCCCAGGCGGCTGGTGTTATTCATACTGATTTTGAAAAAGGGTTTATCAGAGCAGAAATTACCCCTTATGATGATTTTGTAAAATACGGCTCATATGCTGCCTGCAAAGATAAAGGTGTTACCCGTCTTGAAGGCAAGGATTATGTCGTACAGGACGGTGATCTTGTGCACTTTAGATTTGCGGTTTAATTATTATATTTTATAAAATTAAAAGTCCTGCAATTTGCAGGACTTTTAATTTTATTTACTTATTACTGCGAGTTTTGAACCAGTTACAACTTCTTGTTTCTGTTTGTAAGCATTTGAGGAGGTAAAGCTGTATTGCGGATTATATAATACCCTGCTGCCGGTAAAACTCGGGTCATGATAAAGAATTAATGTTGAATCATTAAATTTAATAGGTGTATGATCAGCCCCTGTTATCTGATTGTTTCCGTTAACATAGTATGTTTTTGTATCGTTTTTATCAGCATTTTTGAATTTTAATCCGGGTCTCAACCCACCTGGCAAGCCTAATTCTCCGTCCTGATTTAAGTCAATACAGTCAAGTTCAACTTCACCCGGTGTGTAATATTTATCATATGTATGGTTAATACCTTTAGTATTAAATAAAGATATTGTCATTTTCCCGTCCGGGCTTTGCCTTAAAAGCGCTGACAATGAAGTGTCTTTTGCATGCTGCTGCTTTAGGATAAATGGTGTTCCGTCATTTAATGGCTGCAATTCTTTTCTTGTGCGGAGACTGTATTGATAATCCATATCATCTTTAAAGCGTTTTACAAATTTTTTAAAATTAACATTATTTGGGTCTGCCCATTCTTCATGAATAATATTTCTATTTTGCAGATAAATATTTTTTGAAGTTGTTTCAAACCCTGTTGAAGCATATTCATCTCCGCCATATAATGTAGGATTGCCAAGAAGTGCAACCAAAAATTTGGTTTGTCCCAAAAGTCTTGACATTGCAGGGTCAACTATATTTTCAAAAGTTTTGTCTTTGAGTTTTTTCTTTTCTTCTTTTGTAAGGCGTTTAGATTTATCATTATTTTCTACATAATCCATTTCGGAAAGAACCAGATCTAATGCGGCATTATAATCTTTTGTGCCAAAACCGTCTGCTTCAAATACTTTTCCTCTGAATTTACCTTTAGCAAGGTTTGATAATGCTTTAAGCATTACTCCGTAAATATATTTACTTCTGTTTTCATCAACGCCTATCTGAGTGCTGGCTTTGCCCATACCGCTTGCAATAGATTCACATTTGGCAACTGCAAGATTACTTACACGGTTGAAGTCATAATTATTTATTTCTTCCGGTTTAACAGTGTAATCAAAAGCTTTAGCTTCCAGTATTTTGTATGCTCGTTCCCTGTATGGGTCAGCTTTATGTACACTCTTGTCAGCTAAATCTGCAAATACCATATCCATATCCATTGCAAAGCCGTCTAAGCTGCGAGGTTTATCGTGGTTGCCTGCAAATGTGTAAGAATATATAAGCGATTCCAGAGAACCTGATTTCACAAATTCTTTTAATTGATTTAAAACAGTTTCATTCTGGTCTGTCCCTTTGTCAACGCTGTAGCCGTCATATTCAAATAATTTCCCAAATATTTTTGCAATATCAGAGGCAAAATAACGGTAATTTGCAAGAGTTGTAAATCCTCCTTCATTAATAAGTTTTTTTACAGCTTCTTGTTCATTCGCAAATCTTGAACCTGATTTTGAGCCATAGCCCATTTTATATATTTCTCCTTCATCGGTAACTTCTGCGGCAATATAGGCATCAGGGTGATATTCTTTGACAGCATCAGTAAATTTTGACCAGAATTTGATAACATCATTCCATGTCTTTTCAAATTCGTTTTTTTGGTTTCTTAAAGAAGTCATGTCACCTATGTCTTTTGTTGCGTCAATTCTCCAGTCTAAGCCTGCGCCTGTTCTGTCGACAATCATTTCTGCAAGTTTAAAACTGGTCGCATCGATCCCGTTGATTGAAGTCCACAAAATATTTGAAAACTCTCTTTTATCAGTTTCATCAATTTTTTTAATTCTGTGTCTGAGTTTGTTAGCTAAAGAAACAGCTTCATCTTCCGGGCTGACAGCAGTTATGCCCATTGAAAGAAGCGATGTATTTTTCAGCTTTTTATAATCATATATAATCCCGCCCGATTTTTTGTCATAGCCAAATTGTGCATCAGGCATAACAGATTTGATAATAGCGAATTTTGCGATTTCAGCAGTCAAAAGCGGTATAACATATTTAGCATAATCTGTCGAATGCCCGTCTTTGTCTCTGAGTTTGTTGCCATCTTCTTCTTCCATTCTTTTTTCTAATTTTTTAAGAATTTCATCGGCAAAAGCTTTCATCTCTTTTGTGTACATTTTGTCAGTTAAATCGTAGGCATATTTAAATTCCGGTAATACATGTTTATTTCCGTTTTTGTACATATCAAAACGGCTGACACCTATCTGCTCCTCTTTTATAGCACGTTTTGTCATATAAGGAGAAGCTAATGCAGCTGCAATATCATCCCCCACTTCAATTGAATCCAAAGGTACATCCATAAGCCCGCGGATAACCAAATCGTCATAAGAATCGGTTGACTGTGTTCCGTGGAGGAAGTAATTACCATTAATTACACTTGCTACAATATCATTATCTATATCTGTATCTTTAGGGAAAACTTTACCGTTTGATAATGCTTTTATTTTAGCAGTTATTTCATCAGTTGTTTTATTTTTAATGTCTCTTAAATTTTGCGCAACATAAATGTTTAAAATATCATTTGTTTTTTTAGTCCAGAATTTGGCGGAAGATATTGCATAATCCTGAACCTGCATATTATTTTGCAACAATGTATTTTCAGCTTCCGCACGTTCTTTCGGATCTAAGATATTTTTGAGTTTTTGAGTATCCGAATTAGAATAAACATAATTTAATTTCGCAATATCAGGGTTAGCATCCCATGTTTCAAAACCGCTTTCGTGTTTGCCGTCAGGACCAAAGTATTTAAAGTGTGCAGCAATTCTTGTTCCTTGTTCGCTGTATAATTTAATCCTGTCTTCTGATATTCTGAATTGTTTATTATATTCGTTAAGTCCTTCTACGTTTTTTTTGTAAATTTCAGGATCTATTCTAAAGCTGTAAGGAATAACAACGTCATTATGTGTATTTAGTTCAATATGATTTCTGTTAAGTTTGTTGTATGCCTGAATAAGCTGTTCACTTGACAGCTTTTCCGCATTTGGAATTCTTTTGTCATAAATTTGGATATAAGTCGGCGATTTTTTATCGTAAAGACGGTTTCTATAGATTTTTACCATACCGTCGGGCTGTTGCTCAAATTTATATTTAGGATTGATTAATCTGTGGGTTGTATATTTTGAATTTTTGCTGAAAACTCCGAGGCTGAGAGGAACTGATTGCAGATCAGAGATTTTAAACCAGTTCATATATGGGGATTGTGTTCCCCAGTTTAAAATATGCTGGAAGTGTATGCCTTCAAGACCTTCATTTACGTAAGCACCGTCTGAAACAAGGTTAATACCTTTTGCAAAAAACTTTCTCTGCAAGGAGGCATAATTATTTACGTTTCCTAAATCCTGAACCATCTGCATACAGTTTTTATTCCAGTAAGCATGGGCGGTCAGATTATCATCTGTAAACATCGGCAGTGTAATAATTCTTGTGTAATTGTCAAGTTTGCCCTCATCAATATCTTTTTCAAGCCCTGCGATTGAGCCGCCGATTTTGTTTGCGAAATTTTTGGATACATTTCTCAAGCGGTCAATATTCGGATTTTTAACAATATTATTTTTATCATCATAAATCCACATAACATTATTGATATCCAAATCAATAAGTTTCATTGCTCCGCCTTTAGAGACTGTAGAGGCTCTGTCTGTTACTATATTATATTTTTCCCAGGCACCATTAGATGTGTTATCAATTAGGTTCCCGGCGTCTGTTTCCCATTTAGCATCAGCATGTGTTCCTTTAGGATATAATTTATAGTGATAAGCGAATGCTTCATTAGGGTCTATACCGAATTCTCCTTTAAGGTCAATTTTTGTTGCCTGTCCGTTTTTCAGTTTAATGCCCGGTTCATTTGGGTCTGCATCATCCGGATTTACGGGATCCCATTTGCATGGCTTCGTAATAAAGTAATTCCCATTGTTATCAGTACCTACATGAAAAATTTCCAGATAACAATCATATTTAGTGTCATCAAACGGATAATTAAATTCATATTCTCTATCGCCGAACTCTGATTTTACAGGTTTATAACCTTCGAAACTAGCTCTGTTATTAATTTTAGGCTGATTTGATAAATTGAGATTAACTTTCACTATAAACACTCCTTACTACTTAATTTATAACTCAACTGAATAAAATTCTTTGTCATGATATACTGTTTTATTA